>JAFXLR010000078.1 GCA_017531065.1 Bacilli bacterium | reverse complement strand
TTAAACGGAGTGATCAATGTGCGCACAAAACGCCCAAACATTGAACCTGAGACAAAGTTGTCAGGTTATGTTGGAATATATGATAACTACCAGAAGTACAAACACACAGGTGCTCGTCTTCCTATGTATTATGGTGCTGAAGTTTCACATGCTCGCCGTGTTGGGAATTTTGATGTATCAGCTGCACTGAGTGGATTTAAAGATGAAGGATACCGTCAACAGAGTTTCAATGATCGCGTGCGCTTAGGAGGTAATATGACATATCACGCACCTATGCCTGACAATCAGTATATGACGGCAGGTTTTAACATGAACTATGTGGCTAACCAATACGGTGACTTTTTCATTTGGCGTAGTCCCAAACAACCAACACTCCCATCTCCTCTCACCAATATGGGACGTAAGGAGCATAATTTCAACATCGACCCGTGCTTCAACTATGATGATACAGAACGCGGAATCTCTCATAAATTGCGTATTCGTTTTTATATTACAGCAGACAACTTGACCACACCATCTGGCGGCAAGAGTACAGAGGATCTTCTCAAATGGGGTGTTTCGAGTTTTGATTTAGATAAAATAAAAGGTTATTACGATGTGATTTCAGCAGAATTAGCGGAGGAGTCGTAGATTTTGGTAAGTTGGTTGTTGTAGACCTCTTTGCCATCGTCGAAGGTGAGGACTTTCTCGTCGGCAGGGAGTTCGGCTTCGATCTTGTCGCAGCCAGTGAGTCCGAGCGCTAAGCAAGCAGCGCTCAAGGTTAAAACCTTTTTGAAATTATTTGCCATAGTAGCAGGCTCCTCCTTCCTTCCAAAGTCCGGATAAGTCGTTGGTTCCGGCGACGGTGACGTCGAGGTATTGGACATCTTGGTTGGCCTGGCTATAAGAGATAGCGGCTAACTCAGTGATGAGCTCACCCTTAATGGTTCCGAAGTTCTCGAAACGCTGGGCTTGCTGGGCTTCGAGCATTTCAGCGTACTCAAGCCAGTTTCTCTTCCAGGTCTCGAAGTTGTCATCGACGGTGCTCTGACGTTTGGTAACGGAGTAGTTCTTGATGGAATCTTCAAGGTCTTTGTCGGCGAAGGTGATGGCACCGCTCTCGCAAAGTCTCTGGAAGTAGTAGGTGTTAAGGTTGCCATTGAAGCCGGTGATGGCGGCAGTGATGGTCTTAACGCGATCGGACCATTCGTTGGTCTCGGTCTTGTTGAAGTTGACGTAGGAGCTGACGGCTTTGTTGTCGCCATACTTTGGATAGTCGACTTCGTTTGGAGCGTATGGGGTGTAGTAGTCAGCAAGGGAAGTGGCTGCGCTGTTGTAAGCGATCTTTTCAGCTTTCTTGCCGCCAACGGTTCCAAGATCGGTAACGGTACCAAGATCAGCAGCGGTGGCTTCGACGTATTTCTCGCCATCGAGCTTGAGGCCGTACTTGTTAAGGGCGCTTCTCTCAACGGTGATGAAGTGGATGCCCTGGTAGCTAGAACCGGAACCGGCTCTGACGGCTAAGACAACCTGACCTTTTTCGTTGGTGAGAACGTTGTGAGCGAAATCGGCACCGGAAAGGACGTTGGTGGTGTCGACGCTGAATCCTGGGAGAGCACCGAGCTGGGCGCTATAGGATCCTTTGAAGTCTTCAGCGGTGACGCTCTTGCCATCAGCGCTCAAGGCATAACCACCAAGGATGGTTGTGGCAGAAGCTTTGCTCGCATCGTCAAGGAGAGCGGACTTGTAGTTGCTGCCGATGACGTTTGGAGTGATGACACAGACGTTGTGTTTGTTGAAGTACTTGTTATAGATGACGTTTCTTGGATAGAAGGAATCCTGATTGTCATTCCAGACTGGGTTACCAGCGGCATCAGTGACGACCTTCTTTGTATCATATAAGGCAATAGCGGCGCCAAACGGAATCTGACCTACGCCGTCTGGGTTGCCATCGTTATCATCATCGAAGTTTGCAAAGTAGTCATAGACTGTGGTGTTGCTGTCGAGAAGGGTCTGCTTGGTGTCGACATCGGTGGCACTGGCAGCTTCTTCCTCAAGGCCTGGCATAAGCTTGTAGGCTTCTGGGGAAGCTTTTTCTCTCGCGCTATAAAGGGATTCAAAGGCATAGGTGCCAAGTTTGAATTCGTGGACAAGGTCCTGGGCCATGGTCTTTTCCATGATGCCGTATTCACCAAAGTTCTTGGCGCTTCCTTCATCATCGGAGAAGCTCTTGGCGATGGAACCGAAGGTCCAACGATCGGTATCGGTGGTAAGTTTGCCATCGGCGCCGATAGTGGCACCGGCTAAACGGAAGAGGGTCGAGGTGAGCTTGGTCGTCTCGCCGCCTTCGTTAGCGGTTTCAGCGATTCTATCCTGAGTGTATTTCTTATCACCGCCGCCATTGAGTTTGATAAGGATATGGCGGATGTGATATGGCATTTGGGTACCAAGCCAGCCTTCGGAGCCACGTCCCCAGATGAATCCATTGCTATCTTTGGATTCTGGGAAGGCCTCGGTGAGGGTGGTGCCTTTCATGTAATAGCCATTCTTCATAGCCTCGTAGCCGTTGACACTGCTGTCACCGGTTCCGTAGGTGTTATAGATCTCGTTCTGGAAGTCAGCCTTTTCTTCGTCGTAGAGATACTTTTCATAAAGCTGGTCAACGTTGTCGACGTTAGCGGCATCCAAATAGGTTTGGAATTCAGCTTCATAAGAGGTCTTGTTGTTGGCAGCGTTGTTTTCGGCTTTCTGCTTGTCGGACAAAACCTTATTGGTGGCTTCCGCTTTGAGGGAAGCTAATTTAGTGGACTGAGCGTCCTGGTCATAGTAATGACGGACAAGAACTTCGTAGATCTTGTCAAATTCGCTGCTCAAAGAACTGCTGTAAGACTGATAGTTCTTGAGCAAGTCCTCGGCCGTATAGCTGGTGCGGTTTCCGTTGGCGTCGGTGTAGGTCATGATGACGCCGTCTTTGGAAGGGGTGGCTCTGCCGCATCCCGAGAGGGACATGACGGAGGTAGCAAACGCAACCAGGCCGAGAGCACATTTCGTTTTCTTCATAAGTGTGGACTCGTTCCTCCTTGCACAAACGATGCTAGATAAGTCTATTCTCTTAAGAGAATTGGTGCAACAACAAAATTTCTTAAAAAGGCGATGCAGGCTTTATAAATGCCAAAAACTATGTTTTTTGATGCGATTTGTAACATTTTTTACTACATTGATTGTGAGTTTATGTTGTGGGTTTTAGAATAATCACGCCTTTTAGGAGGTTGCTATGGCAAAACTAATTATCAAAGACCTATATGTCTCGGTTAAAGGGACATCGATCCTCAGAGGTTTGAACTTTGAGATGGATGAGGGCGAAACCGTCGCTCTTCTTGGTCCAAATGGACACGGAAAGAGCACTTTGATCGCCACCATCATGGGTGATCCAAAATATTCCGTTGATGGAGGTTCCATCACTTTCGACGGCCAGGATGTCTTGGCCATGTCACCAGATAAACGCAGCCAGCTTGGATTATTCCTTGGCATGCAGTATCCAGCCGAAATCCCTGGCTTAAACAGCGCGGATTTCTATAAAGCGGCCATGAATTCACATCGTGAAAAACCAATGGCCCTCTTCCAGTTCTACCGTGAACTTGAGAAAGCCTACAAAGAGGTCGGAATCCCGTTTGAGATGAATAGCCGTAACCTCAACGAAGGTTTCTCGGGTGGCGAGAAGAAACGCAACGAGATCCTTCAGATGAGACTCCTCAAACCAAGGATCGCCATGCTTGACGAAATCGACTCCGGCCTCGATGTTGATGCGATCAACGTCGTCTCCGATGTCATTAACGAAGAGCACGCTAGAGGAGCGGGCATCCTCGTCATCTCCCACTACGCAAGACTCCTTGATCTTGTGAAACCAACTAGAGCCGCCATCATCATCAATGGACGCATCGTCGTCGCTGGCGGACCAGATATCATCAAACGCGTCGATACCGAGGGTTATGAATGGATCAAAACCGAACTCGGCATCGAAATCGCCAAAGAGATCAATCCACCGATGAACCAGGTCTCGATCGGCGTTTGCGCAACTAGAGAAGCAGTCAAAAATGAGAAGTGAGAAGACCCTTTCCTACATTGACAATCTTCCAGCGTCGCTAAACATCGATGTTCCGGAAGACACGAAGTTGACTCTCAACATCGCGTCTTTTGAGAAACTCGGTAGCACCAAGATCTCCGTTAAGGTCCACCGCGATGCTGACTTCGAAGCCTACATGGCTGATTTCAGCGTCTTCCAAGGCAAGATTGAGGTTTTGGTTGAGCTTCTTGAAGAGGGCGCCGAATGCAATTGGCATCTTTCCTCAATGGGTACCAAGGATAGCAAGAAGGAGTTCATCACTTCTGTCATCCATAGCGCGCCGCACACGACCGCAAGCATGTCTAACTATGGCATCGCAAGAGATGAGAGCCGCCTCATTTTCAAGGGGACCGGCACCATCGAAAAAGGCGCTGTCAAAACCAATACCAAACAGGTTGCCAAGATCATCGTCTTCGATCCAAAGAGCGATGGCGTTGCTTCCCCAGCTCTCGTCATTGATGACAACGATGTGAGCGCATCACACGCCGCAGTCGTTGGCCGTCTTAATGAAGAACACCTCTATTATCTGCAAAGCCGTGGCGTCTCTTTAGAGGAGGCAAAACGTCTTATTGCTTCCGGCTATTTAAGACCAATCGAAGCAGGATTTGCTGATGAAAATGTGAAAAATCGCATCGATTCCATCATTGAAGGAGGTTTCTAAAATGCTTGATTTGAAATCCATAAGAAACGACTTCCCGATGCTGAGGAACGGCATCAAAATGCAAGGCAAACCACTCGTCTGGTTAGACAATGCCTCGACCACTTTCAAACCTGATTGTGTCCTTGATGCGATATCCAATTACTACACCCACGAGACCTCTAACTCCCACCGTGGAGATTACGATCTTTGTTACAACATGGACCAGAAAATCGCTGAGGCGAGAAACACCCTCGCTAAGCTCTTGAATGCTGAGTCCAAAGAGATCGTCTTCACGGCTGGAACAACTATGTCCATCAACCTCGTCGCCTTTGGTTATGGCGCCAAATTCCTTAAGGAAGGAGACGAGATTCTTCTTACCGAAGCGGAGCACGCCTCAAACGTCCTTCCTTGGTACAAGGTCTGCGAGATGACCGGTGCGGTCACTAAGTTCATTCCTCTCACAAAAGAAGGAAGACTCACCGCCGAGAACCTTGAGAAGACAATCACCCCAAAAACCAAAATCGTGGCAGTGGCCCAAGTCACCAATGTCCTTGGTTACGTCACCCCAATCAAAGAGCTCGCTAAAGTCGCTCATAAACATGGCGCGATCCTTGTTGTCGATGGAGCCCAATCCGCTCCACACATGAAGATCGACGTCAAAGACCTTGATTGCGATTTCCTTTCCATGAGCGGTCACAAGATGTGCGGCCCAACCGGCATCGGTGTCCTTTATGGAAAATATGACCTTCTCCAGAAGACCGACCCATTCATGACCGGTGGCGGAATGAATGCGAGATTCAACATGTGTGGCAAAGCCACATATCTTGACGCTCCAGTCAAATTCGAAGGCGGAACCGTCAACCTCGAAGGCATCATTGGTCTTGATGCGGCTGTGAAGTACATCATGAACATCGGCCTTGAGAACATTAACGCCCACGAAGAAGAGCTTAAGAAGTACGCGGTTCAAGAATTAGAGAAGACCGGAAACGTCACTATCTATAACGCCGACTCCGAAGCGGGCATCGTCACTTTCAACATCAACGGTGTCTTCGCCCAAGATGGCGCGACCTTCCTCAACAGCAAAGGTATCGCCTGCCGCTCTGGTAATCACTGCGCCAAGATCCTCAATGATTTCCTTGGCACCCCAGCGACCATACGCGCAAGCTTCTACTTCTATACCACCAAAGAGGACATCGACGCTCTCGTCGAGGCCGTCAAACACGCAAAGGAGGAGTTCTTAGATGCCTACTTTTGAGCTTAATCCCCAGATGATGCGCGAAATCATCATGGATCATTATTCAAACCCTCGCCATAAAGGCGTCCCTGCTGGCGAAGGATACATCAAGACCCATTCCAGCGCGGTCAACTGCATCGACGATATCGATATCTATTTGAAGTCGTCCGATGGCAAAGTTGTCGATGCGATGTGGGAAGGGACCGCTTGCACGATCTCAACCGCTTCCACAGACATTGTCTGTGAGCAGTGCATCGGCAAGGACTACAAAGACTCTTTATACATGATTGAGCAATACCTCAAGATGATCGATGAGAAGGAATACGACGATTCGGTCCTTGATGAGGCGATTGTCTTCATGAATACCGGAAAGCAAGCCGCAAGAATCCACTGTGCAACCATGGGTTGGACAGCACTCAAAGAGATGCTTGAGGACCTCGAAAAGAAGGAAAACTGATATGTCTGAAGATACGAAGTTCCTTGAAGAAGAATACAAATACAATTTCAAAACCGACGCGAAGACGGTCTTTTCAACCGGCGTTGGTTTGAATGAGCAAGTCGTCAGAGAAATCTCGAAGATCAAAGGTGAGCCAGAATGGATGCTCGAATATCGTCTTAAGTCTTTAAAGACTTTTGAAAAGTTCCCTCTCCCAAATTATGGCCCAGATCTCTCTTTCCTCGACTTCGGTTCATACCATTACTACACGAGGGTCGCTGATAATGAATCCACCAAATGGGAAGACGTTCCAGAGGCCGTTAAGAACACCTTCGAAAAGCTTGGCATCCCAGAGGCTGAGCAAAAGTACTTAAGCGGTGCGACCACCCAATTCGAATCCGAAGTCGTCTACCACAACATGCTCAAAGAAGCCGAAGAGAAAGGCGTCATCTTCCTCTCCGCTGACATGGGCTTAAAGCTTTACCCAGAATTATTTAAGAAATATTTCGGCACCGTTGTCCCATTCAACGACAACAAGTTCGCCGCCCTCAATGGCGCAGTCTGGAGCGGTGGTTCTTTCATCTATGTTCCAAAAGGCGTCAAACTCGATAAGCCTCTCCAGTCCTATTTCCGTATCAATAACGAGAAGTCGGGACAATTCGAGAGAAGTCTCATCATCTGCGACGAAGGCAGCTCCATCAACTATGTTGAAGGATGCACCGCGCCTATCTATAGCAAGGAATCCTTACACGCCGCGGTCGTTGAGATCGTCGTCCTCAAAGGAGCGAGATGCAGATACACAACCGTCCAGAACTGGTCCAACAACATCGTCAACATGGTTACCCAAAGAGCCCTTGTCATGGAAGATGGCCATATGGAATGGGTTGATGGTAACATCGGCTCCCTCCGCAATATGAAATACCCAGCCTGCATCCTCCAGGGTGATGGCGCTAAAGGCACAGTTATCTCGATCGCCGTCGGTGGAAGAAACCAATTCCAAGACAACGGCGCAAGAATGATCCACATCGGAAAGAACACTTCTTCCAATATCATTTCGAAGTCCGTCTGCTCTCATGGCGGTGTTGCCAATTACCGTGGCACCGTCCGTATGCATGAAGGCGCGGAGAACGCCCACTCGCATGTCGAATGTGACACCCTCATCCTTGATGGAGAGTCACGTTCAGACACCTATCCAAAGAACGAAATCAATAACTCGACTTCCTATATCGAACATGAGGCTACAGTCTCTAAGATCAATGAAGAGCAACTCTTCTATCTCATGAGCCGTGGCATCAGCGAAGAAGACGCGACGAACATGATCATCATGGGCTTCATCGAGCCATTCTCAAGAGAGCTTCCTATGGAATACGCGATTGAGCTCAATCGTCTCATTAAGCTCGATATGTCCGACTCTGTCGGCTAGATAAAAACATAAAATACTGAGGTTTTGCAGTGGATTTTGATGTAATTGTCGTTGGTGGTGGGCATGCTGGAGTTGAAGCTGCAGCGGCCAGTGCACATCTTGGAATGCGCACTCTTTTGTGCACCCTCAACAAGAAGATGATTGCCAACACCCCATGCAATCCTCATATCGGCGGAAGTGCCAAAGGCATCGTCGTTCGTGAGATTGACGCCCTTGGTGGAATGATGGGTCAGTTCGCTGATTACCATCCTCTCCAAATCAAGATGCTTAACACCGGCAAAGGCCCAGGCGTCCAGTGCCTTCGTGCCCAAGTCGATAAGAAAGGTTATCCAGCCCACGTTCAGGAATACCTTGATACAGTTCCAAATCTCTCCATCAAGGAATGCCAGGTTACCGAACTCATATATGACGAGAGCAAAGTCACTGGTGTCATAACCAAAGAAGGCGAAAAGATATCCGCGAAAGCGGTCATCCTCACGACCGGAACCTATATGGAGAGCACTATCATCTCCGGACAAATGGTCAAAGAGGAAGGACCTGATGGCGAAGAAGCCTCGCACGGTCTTTCTGGATGTCTTCAAAAGATGGGGATCGAGATGTTCCGTCTTAAGACGGGAACGCCTCCTCGCATCAAGAAGAGCTCAATCGATTTCTCGAACGCTTCAATCCAGCCAGGCATGGATGGCGAACTCGCTTTCTCATACTTAACCAAGGAATTCACTCCTTTAGAGAATCAGCTTCCTTGCTATTTGATCTATACGTCAGATGAGACAATCAAGATGATTCAGGAACATCTTTCCGAATCTGCTGTCTTCAATGGCGTCATCAAAGGCGTTGGTCCAAGATACTGCCCATCCATCGAATCCAAGGTCGTTCGTTTTGCTGACAAGGAACGCCATCAGCTTTTCCTTGAGCCAGAATTCGAAAATGGGGAATCGATTTATCTCCAAGGTTTCAGCACTGGCTTCCCTCATGAACTTCAGGAGAAGCTTGTCCATACCCTCCCAGGTTTGGAGCATGCCGAAATCCTTAAATACGCCTACCAAATCGAATATGATGCGGTGGCCTCGTTCCAGTTTGACTCCACTTTGAAGACAAAGAAGTATGACGGCTTATATATCGCAGGCCAGATCTGTGGCACTTCTGGTTACGAAGAAGCAGCAGCTTTAGGCCTTATGGCTGGCATCAACGCGGTCAGAGCCATCAAAGGACAAAGTCCTTTCGTCCTTGGCAGAGATGAAGCCTATATTGGTGTTATGATCGATGACTTAACCACCAAAGGTGTTGATGAGCCATACCGTCTTATGTCCTCTCGTGCGGAGTACCGTCTCCTCCTTCGTCACGATAACGCTGACGATAGACTTACCGAGAAGGGCTACGAGATTGGTTTAGCCTCCGAAGAGAGAATCGCTAAGTATAGAAACAAAACAAAGAGAATCGCTGAAGCGATTGAAATACTTAAGAACACAGTCGTCTCTGACAAAGAAGGGCTTAAAGAATATTTGCTCGCCAACGGTTTCACTGATTACGAGATCGGCCACAGGGGATATGAGCTTTTGAAACGTCCAGGACTTCATCTCCGTGAGATCATGAGCTTCATGCCAGAGATGGAAAGTTATCGCGACTTCGATGACGTGACCATCTTGTCTCTGGAGACAAAAGTCAAATATGAGGGCTATATCACCCAAGAACTCAAAGACGCCAAAGGCAATCACAAGCTTGAGAACATCAAGATGCCAGTAGGGGAAGATTATTCCTCTTGGGAAGGTCTTCGTCTTGAGGCAAGAGAAAAACTCAAGAAGGTCAATCCTGCCACGATCGGTCAGGCCTCACGCATTCCAGGGGTGAACCCTGCTGATATTTCGATTATCATTTTGACGATGAAGAAGAGAGGCCTTTTATGACATACGAAGAGATGGTGAGCCTCTTATCAGGCAGAGTTGAACTTAACGAAAAGACCGTTGAGCGTTTTAAGAAATACGCCTCCCTTCTTAAGGAATGGAACGAGAAGATGAATCTCACCGCCATCACTGATGAGCCAGAGATCGTCGAGAAGCATTTTTATGATTGCCTTCTCCCAACCGATCACGACCTCTTAGACGACAAACTCATTTGCGATTTAGGAACCGGCGCTGGATTCCCAGGCATGGTTTGGGCTATCGCTTATCCTAAATGCGTCGTTACCCTTGTTGATGCGACTGGCAAGAAATGCATGTTCCTCAACGAGGTCATCAAAGAACTCAATCTCACGAACGCTTTCGTGGTTAACTCCCGTGGCGAAGATCTTGATATGAGAGAGCATTTCGACATCGTGACCGCTAGGGCGGTTGCACCTCTCAATATCCTTCTCGAGGTCTGCGTGCCTCTTATCAAAGAGAAGGGTCTTATGATTGCCATGAAAGGCGCCAAAGGAAAAGAAGAACTCGCTGACGCCAAGAAAGCTATTCAGAAACTTTACCTTAAGGTAATCAATATCAATGAACAAGCTCTCCCTAATGATGAGGGAGTCCGCTATAACATCATCCTCAAGAAAGAGAAGAAGACCGAAAAGAGATATCCTCGTTCTTGGGCTGACATCCAGAAGAAGCCATTGTAAAAACAACTCGTTTTTGCAAAGGTTTTTTAGATTTTTTCCAAATATTGGAATAACATATTCGTATGACAAGAATCATAAGCATCGCGAATCAGAAAGGTGGAGTCGGAAAGACAACAACGGCCATTAACCTTTCAAGTGCTTTGGCGAGCTATGGCAAAAAGGTTCTTTTGATTGATTTCGATTCACAGGGTAACTCAACCCGTGGGTTTGGTTTTGATATCACTTCTTTGGCGTATACCGTCTATGATGCTTGCATCAAGGAAGCCGACATCAATGCGATCATCAGAAGAACGAACTGCAAGGGCGTCGATATCGTCCCAAGCAATCTCCGTTTGGCTAACCTTGAGGCTTATATGCAGTCTCATGGTGTGAGCACACCATTCGCTGTCTTGGCTGACGCTCTAAGCCACCTCAAGCGTGATTATGATTTCATCGTCATCGACTGCCCACCTTCCCTTGGCATCCTTTCTCTCAACGCACTTGTTGTTTCAACAAGTGTCATTATCCCGATACAGTGCGAATTTTTCGCCATGGAAGCGGTGGCGTCGATGCTTAGCACCGTTAACCGTATCCAAAACAATTACAACCCGGCTTTAAAGATTGAAGGCTTCCTCATGACCATGTACGATTCGAAAGCCTCCTTATGCAACGAGATCGTTGCCCAGGTCAGAAGCCTCTTCGATGAGAACACCTTTGTGACCATGATCCCAAGGAACGTTTCTCTTCCTGAAGCGAGTGCGCACGGACAGTCCGTGATCGATTACCGCCCATCATCTAGTGGAGCGGCCGCTTATCTCGCTTTAGCCCGTGAGGTTTTGGAACATGAAAAAGAGTAACGTCTCCTCACTTAGCAAACTCGTTAAGAAGTTCTCGCAAGAAGATGTCATTCTCCAGATGGAGAAGGAATATCGCAGCGTAGCTTCGGTCAATATTCCTCTAGAAAAAATCGACGACAATTCCTACGTCAATAAAGTCACTTTTTCCAAAAAAACCGTCAATTTGCTGGGAAAATCCATCAAAGAGAAGGGTTTTTTCAATCCGCTTGTCGTGCGCCGCAAAGGCGACCGCTACGAACTGATCCTTGGAAGAAAGAGGTATTTCGGAGCGAAGAACATCAACCTCGCTGAAGTGCCTGCCATCATCAGGGAAGTGGATGATGAAGAGGTTCTCCTCATGCTTCTCGCCGACGTCCGTGACGAAAGAGAAGGAAACATAATCGAGATGGCACTTATCTGCACCGCCCTCTCTCAGAAGTTCAATTACTCACAAGCCACTCTTGGCAAACTCTCCCATCAATCTAGAAGCCAGGTGACCAATATCGTCCGTCTTCTTTCCTTGCCAGAGAAGGTCATCAAAGAAGTCATGCTTGGCGAACTTTCTTACGGACATGCGCGCGCACTATTAAGGCTAGACCAGTTTGAGATCGAAGAGGCGGTCAAAACGATCCATCACAATAAGCTTTCAGTTAGAGAAACCGAAGCTCTCGTTAAGAGATATCGTTATGAGGATGAGGATTATGAGAAAGAGGTCTCCCTCATCACCAAGAGCAACGCTCGTGACGTGAAAATCAAACCAGCCTCTGTCTCTTTTGAGTTCGACACCGTTGAAGAAAAAGATAAGTTTATAATGGACTACTTGGGAAAATAGTACTTTGCGGTGGCCAGGGCGTTTGACTGAGCATGTTTGCAAAAGCTACTTTCTCGACGAACGAGGAACCATTCTCAGGTGCGGGTGTGGTAAAGTATTGTTTAGCGTATGAAGAAAAACATAGTCATCCTATCGTTGCTTTGCATGCTTACTCTGTCATGCTGCGCAAAAGAAATGATTCTTCTCGTTCCCGGCGATTATTGTTTTGAGAAAGGCGATGAAGAAAACTCTTTTGGTGTAACAAGCGAATCGTACTTTGTTGCTTGTCTTACCGAGTATTCGATTCGCAAAGGTGAAGCGGACAACTTTGAGAAACGGCACAAAAAAACGGGCGAAAAGGGTCATTGGTATGTTCCGGGAGATGAATATTTGTTAGATCTATCATGGAAGAATTGTGACTTCGAAACGATGCCCTCTTTCTACCAATACGGGTGCGATGACAATATCGTTTTGCTTTGGTCTGAGGAAATGAAAAACATCGATATC
>JAFXLR010000077.1 GCA_017531065.1 Bacilli bacterium | reverse complement strand
GTAACATCAAATTCGGAAAGAAGCAGGAGAGGATCCAAGATGCTCACGAAGCCATCCGTCCTACCGGCACTCATAGAACCCCAGAAATCGTCGCCAAATATGTCGGTGAACGCGAAGCTAAGCTTTATAAGCTTATCTATGACCGCGCTTTAGCCTCCGTCATGGCTGACAAAGTCGAAGAAGTCACGACCGTTATTTTTGAAGAGAATGGTCTTTCCTTCAAGACCGTTGGAACGAGAACCCTCTTCAAAGGCTACGAAGCCATCTATGGCGAATTCGAAGACGACGATACCAAACTTCTCCCTCTCATTGAGGAAAAAGGTATCTACAAACGCGTTGAAACCAAGAACGAGCAGAAGTTCACCAAGGCTCCTGCAAGATACACTGAAGCCCGTGTCGTTAAGATGATGGAAGAAAAAGGCATTGGCCGTCCATCAACCTACGCGAGCACCATCAAGTTATTGATCGCCCATGGATATGTCACCTCCAAAGGAGGTGTTCTTACTCCAACCGAAACCGGAACCCGCACGACTTTGGTCATGGAAGATTGCTTCCCAGCCATCGTTTCCTTTGACTACACCGCCAAAATGGAAAGCCAACTCGATGAAATCGAGGAAGGAAAACTCAAGAAGTTAGATGCGATGAACAGCTTCTATGGCCCATTCATCAAAGACCTTGAAGTCGCGACCGAAAGAATCGGTAAACGCGATCCAGCCTTAGAAGAGCCAGTCGGCATTTGCCCAGAATGCGGATCTCCTCTTGTCACAAAAAAGAGCCGTTTTGGAACCTTCGTCGCTTGCTCGAATTACCCAACTTGCCATTACGTTCAGAAAGAACCAAGCAATACCAAACTCACTGGCGAGACTTGCCCAGAATGCGGCAAACCTCTTGTTGTCAGAAAAGATAAGAAGAGCGGCAAAGAATTCATCGCCTGCTCTGGCTTCCCAAAGTGCCGTTACATCAAGAACATCGATGGAACTGAGGCTCCAAAGAAAGAGACCTTCACTCCTGAACAATACGTCAAACCATGTCCGAAGTGCAAAACTGGACATCTTGTTCTTAAGCATGGCAAGAAGGTTGATTTCCTTGGCTGCACTAACTTCCCGAAATGCCGTCACCATGAGTGGCTGACTGAGAAGAAGAAATGAAAGTAGTAACTATTGTGGGGGCAGGTCTTGCGGGTAGCGAGGCCGCCTTCTTCTTATTAAAGAAGGGCTATACGGTACATCTCTATGAGAGACGCCCTTTGGTCGACGATGGAGCTCATACCACAGACGCTTTTGGTGAGCTCGTTTGTTCCAATTCCCTTAAGAGCGATAGGCTCGATAATGCCTGTGGCCTTCTTAAGGAAGAGATGCGAAAAATGGACTCAATCACCATGGAAGCCGCGGAGATCGCAAGGGTTCCTGGTGGCAATGCTTTAGCCGTCGATCGTGACATTTTTGCATCAAAAATCACTGCAAAACTGACCTCTTTTCCAAATTTAGTGCTTCATAGAGAGGAAATTACTGAACTTCCTAAAGGCCCAACAATCATCGCTACAGGTCCTCTTACAAGCGAGTCCCTCATGAACGTTTTAGGCGAAGTGATAGGGGAAAAGAACCTCTCTTTCTTTGACGCTTCAGCTCCAATCATCAAAAAGGATTCGATTGATTTCACGAAGGCCTATTTCAAATCGAGATTCGAACAAGATGATGGTGCTTATATCAACTGCGGTTTCTCAAAAGAGGAATACACGAACTTCGTTAATGAGCTCGTGAACGCCAAGAAAGCCTTAGTCCACGAATTCGATACTCGCTATTTCGAAGGTTGCTTGCCAATCGAAGTCATCGCAAGCCGTGGTTTTGAAACCCTTAGACATGGCCCTCTTAAGCCATTTGGTTTATGGACCGAAGAACATCCTAGGGCGTATGCGATCGCTCAGCTTAGACAAGACACCAAACTTGGCGATTACTATAACCTCGTCGGCTTCCAAACCAACCTCACATACCCAGAACAGAAGAGGGTCTTCCAGATGATTCCTGGCTTAGAGCATGCGGAATTCCTTCGTTATGGCTTAATGCACAGGAACTCGTATATCAACGCCCCAAAAGCCTTGAACGAAGATCTTTCTCTTAAGAATTCGCCAAACGTCTATATCGCCGGCCAGCTTTCAGGCGTCGAAGGATATGTCGAAAGCGCAGCCACCGGCATCATTGCCGCCATCAACCTTTGGAGGAAAGAAGAAGGCAAAGCCTTCACCCAAGCCCCAAGATGTTCAGTCATCGGCTCTTTGCTTGATTACATCCTCCATGCCGCGAGCAACAAATTCGAACCAATGAACGCCAACTGGGCAATTGTTCCAGACAGCGCGAAAGAAAAACGCGAACAGGCTATTTCAAAGGCCCTCCAAGAGATAGAATCTTATTGGAGAGACGCCAATGAATAAGGTCGAGAAGGAATACTTAGATTTTCTTAAAGCCAAACTCTATAGTGAGCACACTCTCGATTCCTACCAAAGGGACATCGATTCCTTTTTCGTTTACCTTAACAAAGAAGGCCTCTTATTTGACGCCATCACTAAAGTGAACATCCGTAACTTCCTAAGCGAAGAGCTTGGTAGGGGGGTCTCTGCGAGATCCTGTCAAAGAAGGATAACCGCTCTCCGTCGTTTTTATGATTATCTAGCCCACGAGCATTATGTCGTCGTTAATCCTTTCCTTCAGGTCAGCGCGCCTAAGAAAGGAGTCCGTTATCCAGACACTTTGACAGTGGAGCAAGTGAATGAGCTTCTAAAAGAAAACGCCAAAAGAACAGATGATTTCATGCTCCGTGACCAAGCCATACTTGAGCTTATGTATGCTTCCGGTGTCCGTGCCAGCGAACTCATCAACATCAAGATGAGAGAAATCGATTACCGTTCAAGAACGATCAAGGTCTATGGCAAAGGCAAGAAAGAAAGGATCGTTCCTTTTGGAAGGACTGCTGAAGCAGCCATGAAGAAATACGCTGAGAAATCTAGGCCTGTCCTTGCCGCTTTGAGAAACAGCAACAAGTCCCAAGAATCGTTCTTCCTTTCAGGAAAAGGGGAGAACCTTACTGTCAGAGGCCTTGAATATATTCTCAAGCAAGTCGAGATCAAAACAGGCTGCCGTTATGGTCTTCATCCTCATGAGATGAGACATAGCTTTGCCACCCATCTTTTAGACAATGGAGCGGACCTCCGCCTCATCCAAGAACTCCTTGGTCATGAGTCCCTTGATACGACTCAGATCTACACTCACGTTTCAAAGAAAGCGATGCTCAAAGAGTACTCCGAGCACTTCCCTCGTCAGAAGAAAAAATCGAAATAATCCCTGCAAAAACGCCCTATTTTGCATTTGAGCTATAAGGACTTTTACTTCTTCCTTGTAAGGAAGGAGGCTTTTTTGTATACTTTAACTCGGCTTTTCTTTGAAAAGAGAAGCTAATACACACCTCATGGATTGAGCACCGTGTTCCCAAAGACGGGCAAAGAAGCTTAAAAAGCGTCTTGGGTGGTCAGCTCCTAGAAGTGAGGGAGGCATAAACAAATGGAGGTCACAGAATGAGTGACGAAATGAAAAAGGTTGAGGCCGTTGAGGCCGAAGCCGCTGAGGAACAAGCTGCCCCAGCTGCTGAACCAACCATGGCTGAGATTGTCAGAGACCCAAGCGCTCCAATCATCACCGTGAAGAAATTGCTTGAAGCCGGTGTCCACTTCGGACATCAAACCCGCCGTTGGAACCCAAAAATGGGCAGATTCATCTACGGCGCCAGAAACGGTATTTACATCATCGATCTCACCAAGACCGTTGAGCAGGTCAATATCGCTTACAAGAAGTTAAAAGAGATTGTCGAAAAAGGTGGAAAGGTCCTCTTCGTCGGCACCAAAGACAGCGCCAAAGAAGTCGTTGTCAATGCTGCTCTCGTCAGCGGTTCCTTCTACATCTCCAACCGTTGGTTAGGCGGAACCCTCACCAACTTCCGTACCATCCTTGGCCGCACCAAGAGACTTAAAGATCTCGAGGCCATGCAGGAAGACGGGTCCTTCGACAAGCTTCCAAAGAAAGAAGTCGCCATCCTTCGCAAAGAGTTAGAGAAACTTTCCCGTAACCTCGAAGGTGTCAAAGAAATGCGCCGTGCCCCACAGGCCATCGTCATCGACGATCCAACCCTTGAGCACAATGCCATCGCCGAAGCCCGCAAGCTCGGCATCCCAACCTTCGCTATCGTCGATACCAATGACGATCCAGAGATGGTTGACTACCCAATCCCATCCAACAACGATGGTTCCAACGCCTTAAAGCTTTTACTTGGCACCCTTGCTGATGCCATCGTCGAAGCCAAAGGTGGCATCACTGAATACGCTTACACCAAAGACGAAGGCGAAGAGGCTACCATGAAGGACGCCATCCGCAGCGCCGACGCCGCCAACGAAGCCCGCAAGGCCGCCATCCGTGCCCAGCGTGCCGAACGTGAAGAGCGTTACAAGAAGATGCAAGCCGAAAGAGCTGCCCGCTTTGCCGCCAGACGCGGAGAGAAAGCCGCTGCAGCCGAGGCTCCAAAAGCTGAAGAGAAGCCAGCCGAAGAAACTGCTGCTCCAGCCGAAGCCAAAGAAGAAGCTAAAGCCTAAGCGAAACATAAAGGAGTTAACACAATGGCAGAACAAAGCAAAATTGAAGCTATCAAGTCCCTCAAGGAGCGCACTGGCGCTGGCATGATGGACTGCAAGAGAGCTCTCGAAGAAAACGATTACGACATCGAAAAAGCGATCGACGTCCTCCGTGAGAAGGGCATCGTCAAAGCCGCCAAGCGTGCTAACAGAACCGCTGCTGAGGGCTTAGCTGTCATCAAGACCTGCGATGCTTGTGGCAAAGCCGCCATCATCGAGGTCAACTGCGAAACCGACTTCGTCAGCGCTACCGATAAGTTCCACGCCTTCGGTGAAGGCGCCGCTGAATTCGTTCTCAAGAACGAGCCAGCCACCATCGAAGAGGCTCAGGCCGGCGTTAAGGATCTCCAAGACGCTACCGCCCTTGCCACTGGTGAGAAACTCGTCTTCCGTCGCTATAAGATCCTCAAGAAGGCTGAAGGCCAGGGATTTGGCACCTACATCCACATGGGTGGAAAGATCGGTGTCGTCGTCATCCTTGAAAAGGAAGATGCCGAATTAGCCAACCAGTTGGCCATGCACATCGCTGCCAACAATCCTCTCTACCTCGCCCTCGAAGACGTTCCAGCCGCCGAGAGAGAAAGAGAGCAGAAGATCGCCGAGACCGAAGTCGCCAATGACGAGAAACTCGCCAACAAGCCAGAACAGGTCAAAGCTCAGATCGCCCAGCGCAAAGTCGACAAGGTTCTCTCCCAGAGCTGCCTTACCTTCCAGAAGTGGTTACTCGACGAATCCAAGACCGTCAGCCAGCTTCTTAGCGAGAAGGGCAACAAGGTTCTCAGCTTCGTCCGCTTCCAGGTTGGCGATGGCGTTGAAGCCGCTGCTTAATCTATTAGCCGATTAAAAATCAAGTCCTCACTAAGTGGGGACTTTTTTATTACAAAAAGTAGTCGCTCGTATTCACTCTTCTTTGTATAATAAAACCAATATGAAACCTATTTATAAAAGAGTAATCATCAAACTCTCCGGCGAGGCTTTAGCTGACCAGGAGAATCATTCTATTTACGACAGGGCAAAACTCCAAAGAATTGCCAACACGATCAAAGAGGTTGCTGACACCGGTGTCCAGATCGGTATCGTCGTCGGCGCTGGAAACATCTGGCGCGGCAAACTAGCTGACACAGTCGGCATCGACCACTCGACCGCTGACTACATGGGCATGCTTGGCACCATCATGAATGGCTTAGCCATCCAAAGCGCCTGTGAGGAAAAGGGCCTCGACACCAGGGTCGCCAGCGCCATCAACGTCCCACAGGTCTGCGAGCCATACATCCGTAGAAAAGCCATCCATCATCTCAATAAGAACTGCGTCGTCATCTTCGCCGGCGGAACCGGAAACCCATTC
>JAFXLR010000076.1 GCA_017531065.1 Bacilli bacterium | reverse complement strand
GGAAAAATCCATAGCCGGACCCTCTTATTTTCGAAATCGTATTTTTTCTCTTCCCAAAACCAGTTTCAATTAAGTCCCCTCGTTCGGAGACAGTTATGGAGAAGGTCATTGCGATTATCGACTTGAAAAGTTTTTACGCCTCTTGCGAGTGCGCTTGCCGCCACCTCGATATTTTCACAACGCCTTTGGTCTGCGTAGATCCATACCGCAGCGAGAACAGCGTCGTCATGAGCGTCACCCCTTTCCTTAAGGAAAAGTATGGCTGCAGCAATGTTTGTAGGAAGAAAGACCTTCCCAATGTTCCAGGGATGATTTTCGCGGTCCCACGTATGTCTTATTACCTCACGTTATCTTGCAAAGTCGTCTCTATCTTCCTCGATTTTGTCTCCGAAGAAGACCTTCACGTCTACTCGGTCGATGAGTCCTTCCTCAATATCGGACCATATCTCAAGATGTATCGCTGCACAGCCGAAGAACTGGTCGCCAGAATCCAAAAAACCATTTGGGACAAGCTAGGACTTCTTGCCACGGCCGGAATCGGGCCAAACATGTTCTTAGCAAAAGCAGCCTTAGACAACGAGGGCAAGAAGAAAGCCCCTTATATCGCCCACTGGAATTATGAGGATGTGCCTACGAAGCTCTGGAAGATCAAACCAATCACCAAGGTCTGGAGCATTAGCGACGGCACCTCAAACCATCTAGCAAGGATTGGAATCAGGTCTCTCAAGGAACTCGCTTTAGCCCCAATTGACCTTCTCAGAAAAGAATTTGGCATCATGGGCGATCAGCTCAAAGACCTTGCAAACGGCATCGATGAAAGCGACATCCAAAACAAATATGTCCCACAAAACACGTCTCTTTCATGTGGACAGACCCTGATTCGTGGGTATTTTCCAGACGAGGCACTGCTCCTCTTGAGAGAGATGAATGACAACCTTTCTCAAAGGTTAAGGGAGCAAGACTCTTTGGCAGGCAAGGTCTCTGTGTACGCTGGGTTCGAAGATGGAACGTCCTTCAACAAGAGCTGGACGTTGCCATACAAGACAGATGACACGGACACCCTATACGAGGCGATTGAGGATATGTTCCTCGCTAGCGCCTACAACGTGAAGATCAGAGGCATCGGAATCTCTTATGGCTCATTTGGCAAGGCAGATTCCGTGCAGCTCTCTTTATTCGAAGACCAAGACGATCAGATAGAACGCTCGAAACTGAATGATGCGCTCGACTCCATCCATAGGATGTTTGGCGATAACAGCGCGCTTCGAGCAAGCGCTTTGCTTAAAAACAGCACAGCGATGAGAAGAAATGAACAGATAGGAGGACACAGAAGATGAGAAAAGACAGAGGCATGATGAAATGGGCACCATATAAGTCACTTGATTCCCAAGCGGACTTCCTTATGAAGATGGCCTATGACAAAGGCAAGAAACCAAAACCACAGCTCATGGAAGATGAGGCTAGAAGAATCAACGATGTCCTTGCCTCTTACCATGGCCAAAATATCGAAGTGTCCTATTACGAGAACGGCTACATCCACAAGATCATCGGCATCATTTCCGAGATCAGCAAAACGTTCATGTTTTTGGTGGTTGGAGGCACCAGAGTCGACCTCAGAAATTTGGTTGGTTTAAAGGAAAACAATTAGTTTTCCAATAAAAACAGAACCACTTCTATTAATAGGGTGAATCCACCTTCCGGATTTGGAATATCTACTAGAGCCCCCTTGTTGAGTGGATATTCCTTTTGTTTCTATAATCGGCATTTGAGTTTAAAATGCACCTAGAACAGGAAAACTTATGGCTATCGACGAGCAAAAGCTTGAAAAAGCGATGACCGCCCTTCAAAAAGGCGACAGCAATGCTCTAGGAGACATCTATGTCTTAACGAGCAAAGGTGTTTTCACCTTTGTTTTGCCTATTTTGCATGATTACCAATTAGCCGAAGACGTCATGCAGCAGACCTATGTAAGCTGCTATGACAATATCCAGTCCTATCGTCTTGGCACCAGCGCAAGGAACTGGCTTTTGACGATTGCGAAGAACGCCGCACTTAGCGAGCTCAAGAAAAGGAACCGCGAAGTCTCTTATGATTTCGCCCAAGAGCCATCCGCTAACGGAGTTTATTATCTTGGCGACATCGAGTCCCCAACCATCGCGATCGCCAACAAGGTTTTAGCCGAAGACGAATTCAACATCCTTATGCTCTATGCAATCGGCGACTACAAGCATCGCGAAATCGCCGAGATCCTCCATCTTCCTTTAGGAACCGTCACTTGGAAATACTCCATGGCGCTTAAGAAGGTCAAAGCGGCCCTCGAAGAATCCAGAACAGAATATGAAAGAGAACACGAACTTGGTTATAAAAACGCCTGAGGAACTTTCTCCTGAACAAGAGAAGGAAATCCTTTCTTTGATCAAGGCCGAGGCCTCTTCTTTCGTTCCGGACAAATTGCTCAGTGTCCTCAAAGCCTGCGGCATCGAAAGCGAGGCGACCGAAGAGGATGAGGCATTCGTTCTTGGAATGCTCAAAGAGAATTCCTTCGTTCCAAATGACAAAGCGGCCGTAGAAAAAGCAACAGGCGTTGCTCCTGAAATGAGGAAAGACGAAAAGGTTTTGACCCGTCGCATGAGACGTGAGGCAAACGCTTTCGTTCCTAACAAAAAACGCGAAATTTATGGCAAAACCGGCCTAAAAGAACATTTCTCCTTCGCGAGATTCATGAAGAAGAACTGGGCTTTCGTCGGAGCGGGCGCCGCTGCAATCGCTGGCATCAGCATCGGCACAAGCGCTTACTTCAACAACCGTGCGATCGGAAATGCCGCAAGCTCTTATATCAACGTTTCGATCACCCCTTCCACTTACGAGGCTCAACCTCCGATGAGAGGATACGAAGGAACTAGCGAAGCCCAGGCGAACAACTACAAACCTGCTTGGGGCATTGCGGCCGATAAGCAGAATGTCGTTACCGAGGTCATGGCCAACAACTACAGTGCGAACCTTGTGGCTATCAGCAGCGATAACCTTCTTGAGAAATCGGCCTACCAAGCTGTCGCCAATCTCATCAACCCATGCTACGAGAAAGGCTATCTTGAAGCGGTCGACAAGCAATCCCCTAACACAATCACCATCGACATCGTTTCCACCATCGATAACTATGCCGATGTTTACGAAGATCACTTCAAAGATGCGCTTAACGACGCTCTCCAAAAAGACAGAGTTTATGCGAACGTTCAGTTCAACGTCTTCAAGATCGACACCCTTGTCAGAAGCGACCATCTTAAGATGGCGAAGATTTCCAAAATCTATTCGACCTTCGACCGTGAAGTCGATCCAAAGGTCATCGCCGATTATAGCGAAGACACAGTCAACAATCTTGATGCGGCTATCAACTCCGCTGCTTTAGCCCGTCTTTCTGAGACAGGTCTCAAGCATCTTACCGATGGCATCAAGGAAACCTTCCTTAGCTTAACCGGAGAGAAACAAATCACTTCTTCCCTCACCGAACAGCAGTTCATCGACAGAAGAAACGAACTCATTTCTCAGGCGTGGCGTTTAAAGCAATATTTCGGAACCGAAGACATTGAGAAACTCATTGGCTTCCTTACCGATGAAAGCGGAGCCATCTATGTCTCAGACCTCAACAAATTCATGATGGATGAGAATCCGATGCTCAAAGACGCATATAGAGACGTCCGTAATTACATCTTGGCAAAGGCGACCGAAACCGAAGAGGATTACAACAACTTTCTTATGAGCGTTTCGAAGCACGCTGAATCCGCTCAGAAATCAACAGGTTACTTCCCTGATGTCAGTAAAGTCGACCCAGGCATTTGGTCACATGGCGAAGGCTGGTGTGACGATGGTTGGGGTCCTGGCGGATGGGGTCACTGGTGGCGCCCATAGGCAAGTTGATACTTGCCTTTTTCTTTTATTCTGTTGAGAAGAGAGGTGCCCCTCATTAAAATGAGAGGGACCAATCAGGAGGGTTCATATGAGCAAAGAAAAGAAACCTTTAAACATGAAGAAAGGTGGCCTTATCTGGTCCATCTGGAATTTTATTGAAGCCGCTTTGCTTTTGACGATGGGTATCCTTGTCATCGCCAACTGCGCAAACGCCGACATTCAGGCAAGCGTCTTCATCGTTATCTCGATCTTCCTTATGGTCGGCGGTCTTCTTAAGATCGTTGCCAACTTCTTGCCTATCATCGCTTCTTCTCCTCTTGAAGCCATGGCCAAGCAAGTCATCCGTTCACAGCTTTCCTATGATTTAGTCATCGGCGGAACCATTGAGCTCGCCTTCGGTGTTGCTCTTTGTGTCTCCATGACCGGAAGCAATCCTGCCGCGATCATCGAAATCATCATGAATTTCATCGTCTGGCTCGTTGCCGTCCTTCTTATGGCCGCTGGTGTTTCCCTTATCGCCTTCGCGATCGGATTCATCATCACCAAGCTTTACAAGCTTTATATGCCTATCCTTGAAATCATTCTTGGCGCGCTTCTTGTTGGAGCAGGCATCACCGTCATCATCCTCTTCACCAATAACAGTGAGATCGTCATGAGCATCATGCTCGTCATCGTCGGACTTGCCCTTATCGTTGCCTCGGTCTTCAAGATCGTTGGAACAATCAGAGCCATCCTCAAGAACAAAAAGGAAGCCGAACCTGATGAGAATGTCTTCGATACCGAAGTCTCTGAGACTAAGGCTCAAGAAGAACAGGCTGTCGAAAGCACCGAAGTCACTATCGCCGAAGAAGAACACGAATAAGCAGCAAAACAAAAAAGAGGCTGGGGTTCAGCCTCTTTTCTTTTTCCTTATTTATTTCTTGGCTTCCATGAGGTTCTTAAGGAGAGCGAGCCTCGTAAGAAGTCCGACACCACCAGGAACCGGAGTCTGTTTGGCGATTGGAAGGTTTGGTTCAGCATCGCCATGGAGATGTCCATCTTCGCCTTTGTTGATGCCAACGTCGACTAACCAAGCGGTTGGTTTGAGTTCGTATGTGTGATCAATGAAGGCTTGTCTTCCAATGGCGACGACAATGAGGTCAGCGTTCTTAAGATACATGCGGCGGTCCTCTTCTTTTGTCTTTGAATGAAGGACTGTCACGTTGCAGTTTTTGTTGAGAAGAAGTCTGGCCATAGGTTTGCCTACGATGTCGCTTCTACCTAAAACCACCGCGTTTTTGCCAGTGAAATCGAATCCGTCGGCGGCTAAATAATCAACGATTCCTTTTGGTGTACAGCAAATGTATTTCGAGCCAAGGACAAATCCATCGACGTCCTTTTCAGGAGCGATGGTTTCATTGATATGCTCTTCGCTGATGTGCTTTGGGACAGGAAGTTGAACGAGGATGCCAGTGATTGATGGATCGGCGTTTTGCTTTCTAATTAAGGAGAGCACTTCTTCTTCAGTGACATCTTCCTCAAACTGGGTTTGGATGGCGGTGATGCCAACCTCCGCGGAATCTTTCTTCTTTCCACGGACATAAGACTCGCTGGCAGGGTTATGGCCAACGGTGATAATTGAGAGAACAGGCGCCTCTGGCATTTGAGCCACTTCGGCTTTGATTCTTTCCTTTTCTTGAAGGACGTATTCTTTTATTTCCATAGTTAACCTTAACATAGCACTTAAGGGTTTTAATTTCATTAAAAAAGGCCAGATTCATATCTGGCCTATCGATTATTCTTTATCGATTATTTGAGGAGGAAGCCGAGGATCTCAGCGGTTGTGGCGTTGTCTCCGCTTTCAGGTCCCTTAGCATTGAGAATCATGATAAGGAGAGCTAAGAAGAGGAAGACGACGGCGAATCCGAAGGTAAGCCAAGTGATGACTTTCTCGGAACCACGTTCCTTGGTTTTGACAAAGACGTTGAGTCCACCACCGGTGATAGCGCCAGAAGCACCTTCTGACTTACCGCCTTGGAGCAAGCTCAAAATGATCAATATAAGTGCGACGATGATAAATAAAATGTCATACCACTGCATAATACGAATAACTCCGAACGCTAAATGCGCTAGATAACTTTAGTATAGTTAGACCTTTTTCACAATCAAAGATTCACTATACAATAGTGCTTCCTTTACTTTCCGAGATTGGCTTTGGTCTCAAGAATGATATCGCGGATCTCCGCTGCCCTTTCGAAATCGTAATTCTTCGCGGCTTCCTTCATCTCTTTCTCTAAGAGCTTGAGTCGCTTCTCGACCTCAGTCCTCGACATCTTGCCTGACATCTTTAAGATGTCATCCTCATCTTTATCGTTGTTCGTAAGAGGAGGTCTAATTTCTTTGATGATGGTCGTTGGGACGATGCCGTATTCATCGTTATAGGCCTTTTGGATGCTCCTACGACGGTTAGTCTCATCGATGCACTCCTTCATTGAGCGGGTGATCGAGTCGGCGTACATGATGACTTTGCCATGCGCGTTTCTCGCTGCACGCCCCGTAATCTGAATGAGGGATGTCGTTGAACGGAGGAAGCCTTCTTTGTCGGCGTCGAGAATACAGATCAAAGAGACCTCTGGGATATCAAGACCCTCCCTGAGAAGATTGATGCCGACAAGGACATCGAACTTGCCTTTACGGAGCTGATAGATGATTTCGGTTCTCTCCAAAGTCTTTGTCTCGTTTTGGAGATATGTGACTTTGATGCCTTCGTTTTTGAGATAAGCGGTAAGATCTTCCGCCATCTTGATGGTGAGGGTGACGATCATGACCCTCTCGTTCTTCTCAATGCGGTCTTTGATTTCCGCCATGATGTCGTCGATTTGGCCAAGAGGTTTCCTGACTTCGATCTCTGGGTCAAGAAGGCCGGTTGGACGGATGATTTGCTCCGCAACTTCATGGCCGCAGAGATTGAGTTCATATTCGCCTGGGGTCGCGGAGGTGCACACCACCGCATCAGGCATTAATCCTTCGAATTCGCTGAAGTTGAGAGGACGGTTATCGAGAGCGCTCGGTAGACGGAATCCATACTCAACAAGAGTTTCTTTGCGGGACCTGTCTCCATTGAACATTCCTTTTACTTGTGGGAAGCTGACGTGAGACTCATCGACCATAAGGAGATAGTCCTTTGGGAAATAGTCCATGAGACAGAATGGCCTTTGGCCAGGTTTACGTTTATCGATGTGACGGGAATAGTTCTCAATGCCAGGGCAACGACCGAATTCCTTAAGGGATTCCATGTCTTGCCTGGTTCTCATTTCAAGGCGTTCCGCCTCAAGGAGTTTGCCTTCGGAACGGAAATATTTGAGCCTGTCCTCAAGCTCTTCGGCAATGGTGACGCAGGCCTCTTCGATTCTCTTTCTTGTCGAGGCGTGGTCATATGCTGGGTAGATAGGGAAAGTGAGATAGCTCTTATGGACTTCACCGCTTAATTTATCGACTTCGCAAATCTTCTCAACTTCGTCGCCAAAACAATCGATGCGGATGTAATAGTCGGAGGAATACATTGGACAGATATCGATGATGTCGCCATGGACTCGGAAGTTGCCTGGAGCCAAATCGAAATTGTTTCTGTTGTATTGGGCTTCAACGAGCTTATCGAAGAAACGTTTTCTATCGAGAGTCTCGCCAACGCGGATTTCGAAAACAAGGCCACGGTATTCATCTGGGTCGGTTAATCCGTATATGGCGGCAACTGAAGCGACGACGATTGTATCTCTACGTTCGATGATGGAGTTGACTGCGCTCGTCCTCATCATCTCAATCTCGTCGTTCATCATCGCGTCTTTGGCGATGTATGTGTCAGTCTTTGGGATATAGGCTTCAGGCTGATAGAAGTCGAAGTTCGAAACGAAATACTCAACCCTGTTATGAGGGAAGAGTTCTTTGAACTCACCATAAAGCTGGGAGGCTAATGTTTTGTTATGGACGAGGACCAAAGTTGGTCTATTTAAGGCGGCGATGATGTTCGCGT
>JAFXLR010000075.1 GCA_017531065.1 Bacilli bacterium | reverse complement strand
GTGAGACCTTGCATCACCCCAAGATTCACTGTCAGCTGCAGCGACCCGATGATGAAGATGTTAGGGGAAGTACGTAAGGAATATGGTGTCGCCTCCCAATCGCATCTTGATGAGAACAAAGATGAGATTGCCTTCGTCAAAGAGCTTTGCCCTGATGCGAAATCTTACACGGACACCTACGACAGAGTGGGCCTTCTTGACCATTCCGTCATGGCGCATTGCATCTACGTGACCGACGAAGAACTAAAAACCCTCAAAGAGAAAGACGTCTATCTGGTCCATTGCCCAGAAAGCAACACAAACGTATCGACAGGCGGCATCATGCCAGTGAGGAAATACCTCGACGAAGGCATGCATGTCGGCATTGGCTCGGATGTGGCAGGGGGAAGCACCCTCAATCTCTTCGCTAACCTCAAGCTCGCGATTCAGCTCTCAAAAATCATCAATCACGGAGGAAAGAATAACTACAAGCCTCTTTCTGCCAAAGAAGCCCTCTATCTTGGAACCTTAGGGGGAGCCTCATACTTTGGCAAAGCCGGTTCCTTCATGGAAGGATATGACGCCGACATCCTCGTCATCGATGACGTCAAAGGCGACCCATCCAGCATGAGGTTTGGAATCGAAGACAGAATCGAGAGATTGATGTACAATGCCTCGGAAAGCTTCCTCGTCGCCAAATACGTCGACGGCAAAAAGGTATACGAAAGGAAATAAAAATATGAAAAACGGAAAACTTGTCATCTACAGCATGATCGTCGTCCTTTGCACGACAATCAGACTTTGGCTTTTGCCAAGCGCGATCACCCTTATCCCAATGGTTGGTGGCACCCTAAACTACGTCGCTGAGCCTCTTATCTTCGTCGGTGCCTATTACCTTGCTGGCATTTGGTCGAAGAAGAAAGAAGACCTCATCGGAAAAGGTTTCTGGTATCTTCTTGCCTACGCCCTCATCGCTGCGGTTTTGGTTGGTCTCTATTTCCTCATCACCGCTGTCATGGGCCTTTTCAAATAATCCCAAACCTTTAAAAACAAAGAATAAACTAGTATTCTTTACTAGAACCTTTTAGGAGCGAAAAAATGAAAATTGCAATCACCACCGAGACGACTTGCGACCTCTCGCAAGACCTTCTCAAGAAATATAACATCATCACCATCCCATTCACCGTCACCCTTGGTGAAAGAAGCGAACCAGATGGCATTATCACCGGCAAAGACCTCATCGATTACACGATGAAGACCGGAAAGCTTGGAAGAACTAGCGCCGTCAATGAGATGGAATACACCGAGTTCTTCAAGAGCGTTCTCAAAGACTATGATGAAGAGATCCATATCTGCCTTAGCTCTGGCATCTCTTGCGCCTATAACAACGCGGTCAACGCCGCTGAGGCCTTCGATGGCAAAGTCCACGTCATCGATAGCCGTTCTCTTTCAACTGGCGTCGCCCTTGAATGCATCTATGCCTCTAAGCTCATTGAGGCAGGCAAATCGCCAGAAGAGATCGTCAAGCTCGTAATGGAGCGCATTCCTGGCAACCAGACTTCCTTCTGTTTTGAGACCGTCGACTTCCTTTATAAAGGAGGAAGATGCTCAGCGATGGCAAGATTTGGCGCTAACCTCCTTCACCTTCGCCCACAGATTCTCATGAAAACCGACACCGGCAAGATGGAAAGCGGCAAGAAATTCCGCGGCCCAGTCAAGAAGTGGTGCCCAGATTACGTCGAAGAGACCCTCAAGACCTTCAATAACCCAGATAAGGAAATCGTCTTCATCACCCATACCATCTATGGCGAAGAAGACCACAAGATCGTCGCTTGGGTCAAAGAGAGGCTTGAGAAAGAAGGCTTCAAGAACATTTATGAGACCTATGCAGGCGCGACCATCTCCTGCCATTGCGGTCCTAACACCCTTGGTATCCTCTATCTCAATGATGGTGACCACCCAATCGCTAAATTGACAATAAAACGGATGAGCCAGCCTAGTGCTGGCTTTTCTTTTTGGCAGGGGGTATTGATTTAGGAACGCAAAAAATTGTATGTTTATTTGAAAACGGGGCAATAACCATGAAAAAGAAACACATTATACTGCCGTTGCTTGGAATCGCCGTTCTTTCTTCGTGCAACAAAGGCTATGGCCAAGAGATCACTAGCGATAAAGCAAGAGTGGCCGAACTTGGAAAAGGCATTTCCGAGAAGATGAATGAGAAAACAGGATTTGAGGCCCATATTGTAGGCTATATGGAGTCGAGCTATAAAGACAAAGAACCCGGTAGGAGAGACATCAAATATTCTTGGGACGTTTATTATCATGGCGACGACCAAGGGAACATTTCTTTAGGTGGAGGCCTGAGCATCAAATCCGGGGAAGAAAAAGCGGACTACTCTTTTAATCTATTTCAGGTTAACGAGCCAGAATACGGGGAAGTAGACTACACTGAATACTTTTCCCCTGGTGACCCTGGCTATAAACAAATAGATGTCCATTACGCTAACGAGAGTGACGAAGGCGCATACATGGATGAACTGTCTGGGTTCCTTGCTTTTCCTATTGCTTTCTTTGATGCCGCTTGCTTCCCTTATTACCTTGGCGATGAAGTGAATACTGAATATGGGACCGTTGCGGTCCCGCCAAGAAAGCTCTATTCCAATGGGGATGGGAATCTTACGATCGAGATGTCTAATACCAAAGAAGGGGAGAACAAATCTTCTAGCTATACCCGCATCACTTATGACAACTACGTTCTTAAAGATGCTGTTTTTGAGAGCGAAGAAGAGAACACCTATTACACACAGACAGAGAAATTCGAACTCCAGTATAAGGTTCTTCCTAACTATAAAATCGCTCTTCCTGATGGTTGGAAAGACCATATTGGAGAGAGAACAACCAGCAGCATGGTTAGTTAAGTCAGGCATTTGCCTGGCTTTTTTTCTTTTCATAGAAAAGACAATTGTTTTTGCTACTAAAAATAGTGCGCTTTACTAGATTTCTTTCGAGTTAGGTTGTAGATTGTAAATAACAGAAGGGAAATATTCCAAATGAAAAAGAAATTAGTTCTATTTGGCGTTGTGCCAGCTTTGCTTCTTGCCTCATGCTCTCCAGACTATGGCAAAGAAGTCACCGATGCGAAGGAAGTAGCCGCTCTTAAAGAGGGTATCTCCAAGCATGACAACAAAGACGTCAAGTCCGGTGAGATCAGCATCAAAGTCGATGGTTCCGCCTATGACGAAGAATCCAAAAAGAACGTCACGACCAAGACCGATATGCTTCTCCAGGTCAACGAAAAGAATGAGATGTATCTCCATAGCGTCAGCGAGCAAGATGGCGAAAAGACCGAGAGCAACATGTACCTCGTCCAAAATGAGACGTACGAGTCAATCTACTATGTGAGCCAATACGATCCTGAGACGAAAAAGACCGAGACCTACGTCTATAGCGAGAAAGAAAACTCAGCGACAGTCAGTATGGCACAACTTGCCTTCCTTTTCCCAATGGTCTTCTATAGCGCTTTCGAAGATCCAACGGATTTGGATGTCGATGAAATCGGACAATTGACCGAAACCGAGAACTCCAAAATGAGTGCGACAACCACCTATTACAGCAAAGGCGAAGGCAATCTTACCATGAAGATTGAGGCCAAAGGCGAAGCCGCTTCCGATGCAAAGGAAGAGGTCGCCGTCTCCGAGAACATCCTCGTCACCTACGACAACTACATGTTCAAGTCAGCCGATATGGATTATGAGACCAACTTAGGAAACAAGGGCAAGGTTCTTGTCACCTTCACCGCGAAAGAAAACATCAAGATCGAGCTTCCAAAAGGCTGGGAAGACCTTATCGACAAAGTCGCTGTCGAGGAATAGCTTAATAAAATTAAGTCAGGCCCGAACGCCTGACTTTTTTTCTTTCGATGACAGGCTTTGAATATCTCCAAAGCCTTGATTTTGATATATCAAAAATCATATCATTATCCGCGGAGAATAACCTATGAAGAAATCAAAGATATTACTTGGCTTAGGAGCGGTTGCCCTTCTAGCTTCCTGCGGGCCTAGACTCTTAACCGAAACCGACAAAATCAACGGTCTCAAAGATGCGATTGCCCTTAAGAAGAGCGAAGTCAAAAGCTACATGTTTAACGGAAGCGGCAAGCAAGTCGAAATAGACAAAGCGACAAAAGAGGAAACAACGAGAGTCGACGAGATGTTCATCCGCGTTAATGAAAAAGGTGAAAAGCAAGCCCACACGACCTATCAGTCAGGGTCGATTGTCGAAGATTATTATCTCGTCAATGACGAAACGTATGAAAAACTCATATATTGCGATTCCGACTCCAGGTTTGATGGGGCAATCACCGTTATCGACCGGAAAACGCATAAGAATGAATTCGACGAGGTCTTGGCAGACGAGTTTGAGCCAATCACCTCGGCGGTCGATACCCTTTTGGACCCATATAAGGTCTTGTCCGTGGTCGGATTATTTCATAACGATGGCCAGACTTTCGATACGGTGACGAAATATTACTCAAGCAAAGATGGCCAGTTGACCGTTAAGATCAACGAAACTTCGACCGTCAAAGGCGACGACACGACGAATGAGATCGAAGTCAATTACGAGGACTATGTCTTCAAGGGAATGAGCATGAAGCACGCTTATTCCACTGAGGAGATAGAAACGAAGTTCGAGTTCAATTTCGATTTCAAGAAAATGGATAGTCTCACAATCTCCCTCCCTACCGATTGGGAAAGCCATCTCATCAAAGACAATTAATAGAAAAGAGAAGCGGTGCAGGACGCCGCTTTTTCTTTCGGTGGTATCTATCTTTTTTGTGGTTTTCCTAGACTTTTGTTTATCAAAAGTCCTATTCTTATCGCTGGAGAAAAACAAACATGAAAAAACTTAATATACTTCTTGGCTTAGGAGCGGTGACCCTCCTAGCGTCCTGCGGATCCCAAAAAATCATTGATAACGTCAAAATCAACTGGCTCAAGTTGGATATCGCTTCCAAGAATAGCGAAATCAAAAACTATATGTTTATTGGGCAAGGAAAGACCATCCGTTATGACAGCAAAACGAGAAAAGAGGATACCACCGAAGAATTCCTCTCTCTCACCGTGAACGAAGACGGGGAAAAAAGTCTTTTCATGAATAAAGACGGAGTCGAAACGAGATGTGCCTATCTTGCGAATAACCTAGCTTATGAGAAGTTGCTCTATAATTTTGATGAAACAATCACTTTTGGAAACGGGAATCCGATTACCGTCGATTACAAGGGACACAAGGATGAATTCGATCACCTCTATTCGGAGGTGTTCGAGTCTTACGTTTCATATGCTGAATATCTTATGGATCCGAATAGGGCCTCCGATATCGTTTCGAGATTCCACCACGAGGGACAGCCTGAATTAAAATCCGAGACAGAATACTACTCAAGTGGCGATGGGAATTTAACCATCAACATCCTCGAACGTTCTTTTCAAGAAGAAAGGGAGTTATATTTCAGCTACTGTTTCAGCTATGAGAATTTCGCTTTCAAGTCCGCGAAGTTCTTCCTTAATACCAACAGCACCGAAGGCTACTTGAGTTATGAAATCGATTTCTCTCTTTCCGTGGAGAAAGAAAAGCTTTCGATTGAACTTCCCTCCACTTGGGAGAGCTACCTCATCAAAGACAATTAAGCAGAATAGAGAAGCGGTGCAGGACGCCGCTTTTTCTTTATGCGCTTGCGTATAGCACATAACTAGTGCATAATACTCGCGGTGGAAGACCCGCGGAAGCGGCTCCGCTAGCTCAATACATATCGAATTGAGTGGCCCATTAGGACCACTCTTTCTAATTTTAGGAGGGCAAATGGGATTACTAGACAAGGTGAAAGAGCTTCTCGAACCGACTTTGCAAAAAGAAGGCTATGAGCTCTCTGACGTCTCTCTAAGCCGAGGAAAAGAAGGCCTCACGCTCCATCTTGTGGTGGACCGCGATAGCCCAATCTCGCTAGACGACATCGTTAAAGTAAGCGACATCATCAATCCTCTTCTCGATAAAGAGGACCCCATCAACGAAGCCTACATGCTTGACGTCTCTAGCGCAGGGAGCGAGAAACCGCTTCATCTAGAGAAACTCGCCAAATACGTCGGTGAGTTCATCAATGTCCACCTAATAAACCCATACGAAGGGTATAACTTCCTCGAAGGCGACCTAAAGGAAGTGACCGATGACGAGATCAAACTCGAAATCGCCATCAAAGGCCGCAAAAAGACGCTTCTGTTAGCGCGCCAAAACATCGACAAAGCGCGCTTAGCCATAAAGTTCTAAGAAAGGAAACACAAACATGGAAGAAGAGAAAAAGGAAATGACCTTCAGCGAGCTCATCGACACCATCGCCGAAGGAAAAGGAATCAGCAGAGATTCCGTTCTCGCCGCACTTAAGGAGGCCATGGAAACCTCCTACATCAAGTTCCTCAAAGGTGGAGACGACGCCATCGTCGAAGCCAAGATCATCGAGGAAGAGGATGGCAGTGTCCACGCCACCCTTTGCCAGAAGAAGAAGATCGTCAAAGAAGTCGAAGACGATTACCTCGAGATCAGCAAAGAGGACGCCAAAGAGGATGCCGAGGCCACAATCGAGCATCTTGAAGAGGAGATCGATTACCTCAAACGTCCAAGAGGCGAGGAAAAGAAAGAGAAAGAAGACCTCAAATACCTTCTCGCTCTCGTCAAAGAAGAGAAGAAGAACATCAAACTCAACAACTTCTATAGCATCTATTGCCCTCTCAACGAACTTACGAAGCTCACCGCTGTGAGCATCCGCACCATCCTTCGCAACAAGATCGGCGAAGCGGAAAGAGTCGCTCTCTATGACATCTACAAGGATCACATCGGAGAGATGCTCACCGGCATCGTCGAAAGAAGCGATGAGAAAGGTGTCGCCATCAAGGTCGGAAGAACCGTCATCGAGCTCAATAAGAAAGACATGATCGGGGACGAATACTTCAAACCAGGCGAGACCATCAAGGTCTACATCCAAGAGGTCAAGAGCGTCGATGTCGACGGCGTCAAGAAAGGACCTCAGATCGAAGTCACCCGTTCCAGCGAAGGCTTCCTCAAGAGACTCTTTGAAGAAGAAATCCACGAAATCTATGAAGGCGTCGTCATCATCAAAGGCATCGCCCGTATCGCTGGTCTTCGCAGCAAAGTCTCCGTCTATTCGATGAAAGAGGACGTCGATCCAACCGGCGCTTGCATCGGTCAGGGTGGCAGCCGTATCCAGAAGATCGTTGCCCAGCTTGGCAACAGCCACGAAAAAGAGAAGATCGATATCATCCCATATAGCGATGACCCAGCCCTTTACATCGCTGAGTCCCTCCGTCCAGCCCAGGTTGTCGGTGTCGCGATCAAACCAGAGGACGAAGAAGGCGTTAAGTCCGCTTACGCCATCGTCAAAGACGATCAGTATTATGTCGCCCTTGGCAAAAAGAACGCCAACATCCGTCTTGCCAAACGCTTAACCGGATATTCCATCGAAATCAAAGAAGAGACCCAGGCCGCTAACGATGGCATCGAATACGAGTCCATCGAAGACATCCGCGCCAGAGTCGAAGAGGATAAGCGCGCCAAGGAGCGTGTCAACTACGCCGAGCGTTCTCTCCGCCTTGCCGAAGAACGTGAAGCCCTCCGTCAGGCTGAAGAGAAAGAGAAAGCCCTTCAGGCCGAGGAAGAGCCAATCGAAGTCGAAGAAGAAGAGGTTGTTGAGGAGACCCCAGTCGTTGTCGCCAAACCAGCCGTCACCAAGGTCAAACCTGCCAAGATCCTTGACGAGGTTGAGCCAGTCGCTGAACCTGAGCCAGAGAAAGAGCCAGAGCCAGAGGTGAAAGTGGAAGTCAAGACCACGACCTCG
>JAFXLR010000074.1 GCA_017531065.1 Bacilli bacterium | reverse complement strand
GATAGTAAGAGAGTATTGTGATGCAGGTAAGTCAGGTAAGAGTATAACCGGACGGCCTGAGTTTACACAGATGCTTCAGGACGTGGCGAATGACCGCGATGGGGTAAAATACATACTGGTATTCAAGCTATCCCGCTTCGGTCGTAACGCAGCAGATGTGTTGAATTCTCTTCAGTATATTCAGGACTTTGGCGTTAATCTGATATGCGTAGAGGATGGAATTGATTCATCGAAGGATTCCGGGAAGCTGACAATCACAGTATTATCTGCTGTAGCTGAGATCGAACGGGAAAATATTCTGGTCCAGACTATGGAAGGCCGCAAGCAGAAAGCCCGTGAAGGAAAGTGGAATGGTGGACAGGCTCCATTTGGTTACAATCTTGATAAGGCGAACGACACCATAACCATCGATCCGGCGGATGCAGAAGTGGTCAGGATCATTTTCCAGAAATATGTTCATGAAGATATGGGGCTGGACTCTATCTGCAATTATTTGAATCAGCATGGTTATACCAAGAAGAAAACACGGGCTCAGGAAAACAATTATTTCACCAGAACCTTCCTGGCGCGAATCCTTGATAATCCGGTCTATATCGGGAAGATTGCTTATGGTAAGAGTACAACGGAAAAGGTTAAGGGAACCAGAGATCAGTATCATAGGGTAAATTCTGGCAGAAAATACATCGCCGTTCCAAAAGAAAGAAGAAAAGGAAACGACAAGAAGATCACCCTCAAAGGCTGCAAATGCCATAACCTTAAGAACATCAATGTCGACTTCCCTCTTGGGACATTCACCGTCGTCACAGGCGTCTCGGGTTCTGGAAAGAGCTCACTTATCAATGAGACCCTTTCGAAGATCCTGCAAAAGACCCTCAATCATAGCGATGTCCTCCCAGGAGAGTATAAGGAGGCTATTGGTTTAGATAATGTCGACAAAGTCGTCATCGTCGACCAAGAGCCAATCGGCAGAACCCCAAGAAGCAATCCAGCGACATACACAAAAGTGTTTGACGATATCCGTGCCCTCTTTGCGGAAACCCCAGAAGCAAGAGCAAGAGGTTTCGACAAAGGAAGGTTCTCTTTCAATGTCGGTGGAGGACGTTGCGAGAAGTGTCAAGGCGCCGGTGTCGTCTATGTCCCTATGAACTTCCTTCCTGATGTCTACGTGAAGTGTGACGAATGCGATGGCATGCGCTATAACCACGAGACGCTTGAATGTGTTTACAAAGGAAAGAACATCTACGACGTTCTTGATATGCGTATTGAGGAAGCTGTCAAATTTTTCGAAAATCGTCCGCAAATCGCGCACAAAATTAAAACATTAAACGATGTAGGCCTCGGATATATCAAACTAGGCCAGCCTGCCACGACCCTTAGTGGTGGCGAAGCGCAGCGCGTCAAACTTGCCTTCGAACTCCAGAAGAGACCGACTGGCAAGACCGTCTATATCCTTGATGAACCGACCACAGGTCTTCATACGGACGACGTGAAGCGACTCATCAAAGTCCTTCAGAGCATCGTCTCCCATGGCGATACCGTCATCGTCATTGAACACAACCTCGATGTCATTAAGTGTGCTGACTATATCATCGATATCGGTCCTGAAGGCGGAGACGCTGGAGGAACCATCATCGCTAAAGGTACACCTGAGGAAGTGGCCAAGGTCAAAGGCTCATACACAGGTGAGTACTTGAAGGAAATCCTTCAAGAAGCGACAAAGAAAGGTCAATTAGAGTAGAATAATCGTATGTCATTCGCATTGTTAATCATTGGAGGCATCCTCTTCTTAGCTGGAATTGCCTATCTCATATATAACTTCGTTCGTTTCAATAAAGATCCTTTGACGGACGCTTTCACGAAGAAAGATTGGATCAATTACGTGGTCGGATTATTAGCAGTGGGCTTAGGCCTTGCTGGAATGCTCGCATCCGCTTTCGAATTCAATCCGGCTTGGAAAGAAATCGTCGAATTTGAGAAAGGCGCTTTAGCGGGAAGGTCAGTCAGCTATATCGGCAACTACCTTAAAGCTGTGATTGGTGGCTTCTTCTTCGCTATCTTCTTCGCAATGCTTTGGACTTCCTTCTCGGTCACTTTCTACAAGAGAAAGATCGCCGATTTCGAGAAGAAGTTCTTCAAGTGGGCCATGTTTGGCTCAATTGCCCCAGCCATCATCCTTTTCTTTGTTTGGACTGATGCTTTCGGAGCGTATTGGTCATACCCTCTCCCATCAGGCATCTATATTGGCGATGGCGTTGGTTTCTTTAACGCCTTCACGAAGAACTCAATGGGAGGCCTTAAGATTGCTTTCTACGCCATCTTCATCCTTAGTGGCGCTGGCATCTCCTATTTGGTCACCGACCATCATCTCTACAAAGACTTCAAGAAGCACGATCTTTTCGCCACGACTTTGGTCTTTGGTTTCGTCTCTGGCGTTATTGGCGCCCGTATTTGGTATGTCGTCGGCAACTGGACAAGAGAATTCGCTGGCAGACCATTCTCAAGCGTCTTTGAAATCTGGAATGGCGGACTCACCGTCCTTGGCGGCGTTTTCCTTGGTGTCATCGTCGGTGCTTTATGGTTCAGACACGAACACAAAGAGTTCGACTGGAGAGTCGCTCTTGATATCGCCGTTCCTACAATCTTCATCGCTCAGGCCGTTGGAAGATTAGGAAATTTCACCAACGTCGAAGTCTATGGTCAGGCCGTCAAGGTCGAAGGTATTTGGAACATCCTTCCTTCATATGTTCTCCAGCAAATGAACCTTAATAATGGTGGAGGCGCTTTAGCGGATGGAATGATCCATGTACCTCTCTTCCTTATTGAGGCCCTCCTAAATCTTGGAGGATATTTCCTTATCGCCTATGGCGTGAAAAATCTTCTTAAGAAGAAACTCGCTCCTGGTGATTTGCTCTCCTCTTACTTCATTTGGTACGGACTTGTTCGTTTCATCCTCGAACCTCTAAGAGACTCTAACTTCAACATGGGTTCCGATAACAGCT
>JAFXLR010000009.1 GCA_017531065.1 Bacilli bacterium | reverse complement strand
CCTATGGCTTCCCAAAAGACCTCACCTCTGAGATGGGTCTTGAGCTTGGCGCCAAAGTCGACCTCGATAATTTCGATTCCTTGATGGAAGAGCAGAGGAAGCGCGCCAAAGAAGCCCGTGGACAAATCGATTCCTTCAAGAAGCAATCCAAAGACCTCATGGCCTTCAAAGATAAGAGCGAGTTCCGCTACGACTTAGAAGAGTCCAATACCAAAGCCCTTGGCTTATTCAAAGACGGCGTCCGCGTTTCTTTGCTTGATGAAGAAGGCGAAGTCATCTTCGAAGAAACCCCATTCTACGCTGAGATGGGTGGCCAGGTCAGCGACAAAGGCTTCGTCTATGGCGAAGGCTTCGAAGGCGAAATCGTCAGCGTCAGCAAAGCCCCAAATGGACAGCATCTCCATGAGATCGTCATGAAATACGGCACCATCAAAGAAGGAGACAAAGTGAATATCGTCCTCGACAAGAGGAGACGTCACCTCATTGAGCGTAACCATAGCGCGACCCACCTTCTCCATAGTGCCTTAGGCAATATCCTTGGTGAGCATGTCGACCAACGCGGCAGCTTCGTCAACGAAGAATACCTCCGTTTCGACTACAGCGCCCCAAAGAAGATGAGCGAAGAAGACTTGTTTGCTCTTGAGAAAGAAGTTAATGCCAAAATCGAAGAGGGCATCGAAGAAATCACTGAAGTCCTCCCAATCGAAGAAGCCAAGAAGAAAGGCGCTGAGATGGAATTCGCCGAGAAGTATGGCGACACCGTCCGCGTCGTTGAGTTTGGCGAGTATTCCAAAGAATTCTGCGGTGGCACCCACGTTAAGAACACCAGCGAAATCGGTCTCTTCTTAGTGAAGTCCGACGAAGCTATCTCGAGTGGTGTCCGCCGTATCGAAGCCATCACGAGTGTTGGTGCTTATGATTACCTCAATAACCGCCTCATGCTCTTAGATGAGAATGAGAAGAGGCTTGGCGCCAATGACGCTGACCTCAGCCGTCATATCAAAGGCCTCCTTGCCGATAAGGACGCTCTCCGCAAAGAGAACGATCAACTTAAGGCTAAGATCGCGGCCCTTGAAGCCAAAGAGATGGAGAAAAACGTCGATAGCGTCAACGGAATCGCCTTCATCAAAGAAATCAAAGAAGGTGCTTCTAGAGACGACCTTCTCACCCTTGCCGATACCCTCAAAGCCAACAAGAAAGACTATGTTTTAGTTCTCCTTGGTGGCAAAGAAGGCGCAAGACCTCTCGTCGCCATGGTTGGTGGCGAGGCCTTAAAGAAAGCCAAAGCCGGAGACATCGTCAAAGAGATGGCGAAACGTCTTGGTGGCGGCGGTGGCGGACGTCCAGAAATGGCGACCGGCCAGGTCAAATCCTCTAACGGTTTCAAAGAGGCCGTCGAGAGTCTAAAGGAGAACTTCTAATGAAGAAGGTCCTAGGACTAGATCTCGGTAGCCGCACATGCGGCATCGCCATCAGCGATGTTTTAGGCATCGCCCATGGCCGTGAGAACTATCGTTTCACCGATGGTGCCTACCGTCAGGTCCTTGCCTACATTCTTGAATATCTCAAGAAAGAGAACGTTGGAGTCGTCGCGCTTGGCTATCCTCTCAACATGGATGGCAGCAAAGGCGAAAGCGCACTCCGTTCCGAGCGTTTCAAAGAAGAGCTTCTTGAAGCCGACCCAAACCTTAAAGTCTTCTTAGTCGACGAAAGGCTCACGACCGTGATGGCCAACCGCTCAATGCTCGAAGCCGATATCTCGCGTGGCAAACGCCACAAGGTCATCGACCAGCAAAGCGCGGTCATCATCCTTGAATCATTCCTTAATTCACCTGAAGCGAAAACCCTATGAAAGGAGCATCCAAATGCTAGAAATCACAGACAATACCGTCATTATCACGAGAGATGATGGCACCGAAGACACCTGGAAGATCTATTTCTATTACCACAATCCTGAAAGGAACAAAGACTTCTTTTTCCTCTTCAAGGAAGAAGATCCAGATAGCCTTATCGTCATGGCTAGCGAGGATCATGAGACTCTCATGGACGTCTCTGAGGAAGAAATGAAGGAAGCTCAGGAGATGTTAAACACCTACGAGGAAGATCCTGATATCCAGGAGATTAAATAAAGAAACTTGTTTCTTAGCCCCATTATCCATATAATCTAGGGGCGAAATCGGAGAACGAAAATGGCAGAAGAAAAAATTGAAATGACCCAAGCGGGTCTTGATGAAGTTGAAAAAAAGTACCGCTACCTTCTTGACGTCGAACGTAAAGAAGTCCTTGAGGCTCTCGTTGCCGCCCGTGAACAAGGCGACCTTTCTGAGAACGCCGACTATACCGCCGCTAAGCACAAATTAGGCGAGATCGATGGCCAAATCGAGCAGTTACAGCACATCAAAGATGTTGCTGTCATCATCTCTACCAACAACAAGAGCGGCAAGAAGATCAACATCGGTCACACCGTCGATTACCGTGAGGTTAAGAGCGGTGAGGAATACAAAGTCAAAGTCGTTGGCACCGTTGAGGTCGACCCTCTTGCCAGCAAGACCGCGATTCCTTACATCAGTGGAAGAAGCGCTCTCGGAGCTGCTCTCATCGGCCACGAAGTCGGTGACACCGTCAGAGTCGAGTGCAACACTCCATACGACATCGAAATCCTCTCGGTTTCCTACCAATCTTCTGAGAAATAAAAATTAAGGGGCGCACAAACGCCTCTTTTTTTGACGAATTTCTGAAAAAATCTCGAAAAGCCTTCTATCTAATAAGTGAGGAGGCTTTTTATGTTCAAAACAATTCTCATAGTTTTGGCCGTGACGATCATCTCGCTTATCATCATGGCCGTCGTCGACAAAATCACAACGGAGATTACCGAAGAAGGCGGTGAGGTGCTTGTTGTGTCTGACCCAGAAGGAATTGAAGTAACTCTTTCTGGAGAGGTGGAACTCGCAGGGACTTATCTCTTGCCGGTGAATAGCACCTTAGCAGATGCCTTAAAAGCGGCAGGAGGCGTCACAAGCAACGCAGACTCGAAGTGCTACGAAACATCCTTTGTCCTAGATGGGGATATGGCTTTTTATATCGCCCCAATCTATGACAGCACGGACGCTTGTAGCTCTAGCCCAATTGACAAAGCATGCATCAATAGTGCCGATAAGGCCACGCTTTTGGCAAAGACGTCGTTAAGCGAAAGCCAGTCACAGGCCCTCGTCAATTACCGCAGTGAGCATGGGTCTTTCCATCGTCTCGAAGAAATACAGAACGTTAGTGGCATCGGAGCCGCTACATGGGAATCGAGAAAGCACTACTGATGGCCTTGACGCAATACAAACTCAGTTGGAAATACCGTCCGCACTTGCGCGCCGACCTGCTCCATTTATTGAAGGACCTCCCCACTGAAGTTCTTCTCAACGATTATTTCGGAAGTGT
>JAFXLR010000073.1 GCA_017531065.1 Bacilli bacterium | reverse complement strand
GTCGAAGGTGACTTTGTACTTTGGAGCAACAGAGGTCTGGGAAGCAGTGCTCTTGGTGCTGCTGGTGCTGCCGGCGGCTGGGGTGGAGCCACTGGTGGCTGGGGTCTTATCACCGGTGCATGAGAAAAGCATGCCAGCGGTAAGGAGACTCACAAGAAGAATTTTCTTTTTCATAATCAATTTGCAATCTCTTACGGATTGCCTCCTTTTTTACCGGGCTCGAATACCGATACCCGTAAATTGTTTATGCTTGAATTATAAAAGTGGATTTCTTCCTTGTAAACAAGGACTGACTTTGGTACCAATTCCAAAACATCGAAGTCGGTGGAAAATGTTCTTGAGTGATGAGAGCGTATGGATTTCTAATATTAGTGGAAACCGGTTTTGAAACTAGGCTGGTTTTGACAGAGATTTTTGGTTTTTCAAAAAGAGGAAGCTATGAATAAGAGAACGTTGTTACCGCTTGTCTTGTTCGGCTCTATGCTCTTTTCGTGCGTCGATCCAAACATCGTTACCGAGGAGTCTTCTAGCGTCGAGGAATCCAGTAGTTCCGGTCCCCGTGTCTTTGAGGCTTTTGGGCCTTATAGCGCCATGGATGTTGAGGAAATCTGCAGGACTTACGCCGAAAGGAAGAAAGACCTTGGCTATGAGCCTGAATCCTGTTTCCTTGAATACGATTTAGGGGTTTATGGCGCCGCTCACGTCAACATCATCAAGTATGTGAAAAGAGGCAAAAGCGAAGTCAAGGTGAAGCATGATTTTTCCTTTTTTGGCTATTACATCTGTACTCTTCCTTCGCACTCCTACGACGTGAACGTTTGGATTAAAGGCCAAGGCTCTTTCGATCTTAAAAAACTCTATCAAGATGACCTTATTAGCGATGCGGACATAAAAGCGATCATTAAAGAAGCAGATCGCCTCAAAATCCGAAGAGGCGGCACTTTCAATACTGAACTCAGTGATTTTTCCTTCAACCTAAATTGGGGATATACATTCGCTAACACATATGACAGCGGAACCGAAGTCATCGATAGGGGAGGTAAGCTCAATACCTATTCGACGTCTTTCCATTATCCAGGCATCGAAACAATCTACGAGAGAGTCAAAAACCTGGACATCTATTCTTACGAAGACGAGTTCGTTCCTGGATACGGTTCGGTTACGAACCCTGAACTAATAAGAAACATGAAGTATCGCTATAAAATGACGATAGGTGACAAAACCATCGCCGCCTATTTCTCCTCGCGGAATTATCTTGATAAATCCTATGTGAAAAAGTCGGAGTTCAGGCCTCAATACGAAAAGTTTTTGGAACTTGTTATTGATATCAAGGATGCAATCGAAGCCTCTGAGGAGTGGAATTCCATGGCCATTCCAGAGGATGATCTTTTGGTCGATTACGGTTAGCAAAGATTAGAGTGGGCCATACTAATAGCTCTCTTTTTCAAATTGTCTCTTTCTTTTGAGCGGTTTTAAGGTCATTAATCGTCTTATTGTCGAGAAACAAGTCAAAATGAGGTTCATCATATGAAGAAAAGAATCGGATTACTCGTGGCGATGCTTGCTTGTAGCACGATGTGCTCTTGCAGCAACGTCCGCGTCTATGAGCCCTATGGCAATTATCTGACAGCCGAACAGGTCAGGAATGTCTGCGTGGCTTATGGTGGGGGTTATGCCTCTATCACTGCTTATCTTGGCCTTTATCGTGGGAATACCCATGTTTTGCTCATGAAGAGCGAAATACCTGGCGTTGGTTTTGACTGCGCCGTCCATAGCTTCTATGCGGCAGACATTTATATCTGTGATGGCTGGGATGGGGGAATCAGCCTAGTCGTTTGGGTTGAAGGCGAAGGGGTTTATGGAATCCAAAAAGCCTACGAAGAAGGAAAAATCTCTGAAGAGGAGATCAGATTAGTTGCCAAAGAAGCCGAAAGCTTAGGTTTGAGAGAGTGTGGCCATCTTGCCGTGCCTCTTGAGAAATTCACTTTCTCTTTGACCTGGGGCGTTGGTTATGACTCCTCTTACGACAGTAAAACAGGCACTCTCATCAAGACGGACAAGGTAATCAATAGGAGCCCTGAGGAATACGTTACCACTTTCGAGTACCCAAACATCAAGAGCCTCTACGAAAAAGTAAAAATGTTCCCGCTTTATCGATATCCAAGCACTTATGATCCATATGAAGGCGTCACGATTTCAACCAACCCAAAGACAAATTACAAGCTGACGATTGATGACAAAACGATCGAAGCGAGGGATTGCCCAATTATCGAAGGTTATCCAGAAGGCTTATCTTGGAGTGGAAAGAGATTTTTAGAGCTCGTCTTCGAAATTAGGGATACCATTCAAAACTCCGATGAATGGAAGGCTCTTCCTGATTACGAAGTCCTTTACGATTAGCGAAGTGGTGGTCCTTCGCTAGAGAGAGCTCCGCCTGCGTCGGCCCCGTAAACCCAAAAGCCCGCTTCCTTTAAAAGCCTGGCCGCGCGCGCAAGGTTTGCC
>JAFXLR010000072.1 GCA_017531065.1 Bacilli bacterium | reverse complement strand
TGCCTCCGTCCAAGTTCAGGGAAGCATCCATGTCAGCCTTATGATACAATCCAGTTAACAAACATTTGATGTCTAGGAAACTGGGTACCCATCATTGCGGGCCTTCTTCGGAAGGATTTCTTAATAATAGTAATAGGGGTCTGGGCTTGGGTTGACGGCGCGGGTTATGCCAAACATCGCTACACCTACAATGATGCCAGCGCTGATTGCGATCGCAAACCTGATCCAATCGTCTTTCCTGAATTTCGCTTTTCTCCTGACGATGAAGATGGAGACGAAATAGAAGACGGAGATCAAGAAGTAAGCGAATACGAAGAGGATAAACTCGTAAGCGTACACGGAAGACCCGTTGCAAAGATCAGCCATAACGAGTTGGGTCATCAAAGCGAAGGCAAGCATATACATCAAAGTCAAGGAGTTGACCACGCCAAATCTTTGAGGGATGACGGTTCCAAGGTTCTCGCTCTTGATTTTCTGGAATTCGAAGAAGGCAAGGACGACCATGCCGCCCCAGAAAAGGAACTGGCAGAGGAAGGCAATCATGGCGTTCCCAAACATTTTTAACGATTCTGGGTTAGAAGCATCGGAAATGGCATACATGAGGGCTCTTTCAAAAACCTCGCTCTGAGAAAGCCAATTAGGTGATTCGCTAGAAAACATGCTAAACAAATTGCTGAAAGAAGTGAATGAGCCGCCGACTAGGGAATATAAGAACCCTGGGAGGGCGTTCACGATGAGAATCATGACAACAGCCTGGAAACCACTATTGGCAACACTCACCGCGAAAGTGCTCGATAAGAAGGTGATGAGGCAAGCCAAATAGAGAAGAGGGAGGCCAATGAGGTCGGCTTCGAACGTTCCTAAGGCGCTGTAACCGTTTCCTAAGGCGTTGCAAAGGCCACAGCCAATAGCGTAGCCAAACACAATAAGAGTGGTGATAATAGCTAGCCCGAAGAGTCCCTCGGTGACGAAAGCTTGTCTTCTATTCATCGGCATCGAAAGGATAACATCGCTTCTGTTTTTGCTGTAATAGCGGGAATGCATCAATAACGGCAACAGGCCAGATAAGAAGATGCAGAATGGGCCCATAGCCATCATGTAACTTGAGAAGCCGATTGCGCGAATCCTAAATAGTAAGATGCAGAAAAGGTCGATGACGAATGGGATGGCGATTAGGGAGATGGCGAAGAGGGTGATATAGACCGTGGCGATAGGCCAGAAGCTCTTCATCAAATATCTGAAATACTTCTTGCTCATAACATTTCCCTCTCTTTGTTGTAGATGAAGGCCTCTTCGACAGTAAGTGGAACGATGTCGAGCATAAGAGGCTTATATTGGGAGAAGAAAGCACGGATCCTCACTTCGGTCTCATCTGTGACGATGACGAGGAAGTGGCCATCGCGCTTAACCATAAGAGGCTTAAGGGCGGATAAGTCAGCTGGACCTTCGTCATTGAAGGCAAGGTGGACCTTGTGGAGGTTCTTGGCCTCGACGAAGTCATCGCTGATTTGGCCATTGTCGACAAGGGAGTAGGAGTCACAGATATCACCAAGTTCACGAAGTGAATGTGAGGCGATGACGACTGTGGTCTTTGGATTCCTGTCGATGAGTTCAATGAGGTCTTTCTTGAATTCGTTACGGCTATATGGATCAAGTCCGTCGAAAGCCTCATCGATGAGGATGATGTCAGCGTGTGAGGCAAGCGCAGCGGCAAGATAGGCCTTTCTTCTCATGCCTTTTGAGAAGGAGTTGAGAGGCTTATCGATGTCGACGTGATAGCGGATAAGATTCTTCTTGAATTCCTGGGCGGTAAAACCATCGAAGAAGATCGAATAAAGCATGGTCAGATCTTTGATGTGGGCGTTTTTGCCAAAGTACGGCTCATCGGCCAAGAAGAAAATCTTGGATTTAGCGTTTGGATTCTCAAATATCTCTTCCCCATCGAGAAGGATACTGCCAGAGTCCGCTTTAAGGACACCGGCGATGAGACGAAGAAGGGTCGATTTGCCAGCGCCGTTTTCACCGACGAGTCCATTGATGGAGCCGTCTTGGATTTTGGCGTTGCAATTTTTAATGACGACCTGACCGTCGTATGACTTGGTCAGATTGGTTATCTCAATCATTGCTTTTCTCCTTTTTTGAGTTTTTGTAATGCGTCTTCGATTTGGGAAATGCCGATACCACTGGCAAGCAGCTCGGTCAAAGTCTTCTCTACATAAGAGGAAAGAAGGTCCACCTCTTCTTCTTTTTTCCTATTCTCTTCCGGTGCCACGTAGATGCCTTTTTTAGGAAGGCTCACTAAATAACCCATATCCGTTAGGGCGAGATACGCACGCATAACAGTGTTTGGGTTGATGGTAAGGGAAAGAGCAAGCTCACGGACGGAAGGAAGCTTATCCTGTGGCTTGAGGATACCCATATCAATGTAGAGTTTTATTTGCTCGACGATCTCCTCGAAGATCGGTTTTGTACCTGTGAAATGAATCTGCATTAATTGTACCAACTGTACTAATTATGCCAAAAAGCGTCTTAAAAATGCAATAGGTTAGAAAAAAAGCCTCGCATATTGAGGCTTTCTTTTTATTAATAAAAAGAATTATTTGTCTTTTTCTTCCTCATCCGGGTCCACTGCATCATAAACATCAGGGTCATTTATGGCGCCGTTGAGTAATGCATCCTCGGCTTTTTTGAGTTCTTCTTCGTATTTCTTTTCGTCTTCTTCGCTGAACACGTTCGCGTACTTATATTGCTCGAAGACGCGTTTAGCGATATCGATGACGGCCCTTGCGAATCCCTTCTTATATTTCTTGAAGAGGTTATCGAGGACGAGGGTGAAATATGGGAGAAGGAAAACGAGAGGGATGATCATGAAGCCAATGCCGACGAGGTTCATGAGGATGCCGATATATGGATGGCCTTCGAGAAGGAAGTAACCGGTGACCACTCCCGCAGCATAGAAAGCGAGAAGGGAGAGATAGATCCACCATGTGGCTTTGAAGTAGTCGGCGTCATACCCTCTTGCCCCATTTCTAAGAGCTTCCTTATATGAAGCGTTGATGGCGCTTGAGCCAGGAGTTGGCAAGAAGTCACGGATAAAGACGGTGATGCTCGACCTTGATAGGAGATAAAAGAATGGAAGGATGAATCCGGCATCCGTCGCAAAGGCAGCGAATCTCGAATAAGTGAGCATGGATTCAGAATTGGCGATAAGGTTATTCGCAGCCTCGATGTCTCCTCCATAGATAAGTGGGGTCAAGGCATCAATATCCGCGGCAAATTGCGGGTCAAAAGTGAGAGACAAAGAGCCAT
>JAFXLR010000071.1 GCA_017531065.1 Bacilli bacterium | reverse complement strand
GGTCTTCATCACTTTAGGAAAGAAAGGCTCAATGTGCTCCTTCAAAGGGAAGGACACTTTCGCTAAGAGTGAGCCAATCAAACCAATAGACACAACAGGGGCAGGCGATGCCTTTATGGGCGCGGTCCTATATATGCTAGATAAAGAGAAAGAACCGAATATGGAAGAAGTGCTTTCTTTCGCAAATAAAGTTGCAAGAGAGTGTTGTCTTCATCTCGGAGCGATATAACCGATCTTTTTTAATAATTCCATTGAAAAGTAGTGCGTATTTCTGCGCTAGTTTTCAATATAAACTCGCAATATTTTTCTATGAGTTCTATAATTTCATTGAAAAGTAGGTACAAAATACCAAAAACATTTCAACGGAGGGAGCTATGAAGACTATTCAAAGAGACAGATATCTCAAACAATTGATCGATTATTCATGGGATGGCCAGGTCAAAGTGATAACCGGAATCAGGAGATCAGGAAAATCTTATCTATTAAAAGAAATATATAAGAATTACCTTTTATCCATTGGAACCCCTGAGGAGAACATCATTTTCATTTCCCTCGAAGAAATGAGGTTCATCAAATACAGAAACCCAATTTATTTAGCGGAGTATGTTAGGAAAAAAGTCATCGGCAATGGGAAGTACTATCTTTTCGTCGATGAGATTCAAATGTCAGATGAGGTTCCTAATCCTTATGATGAAAATGGGAAGAGAATCACTTTTTACGATGCTATAAACGATTTAAAGGAAATTGAGAATCTTGATGTTTATGTTACCGGAAGCAATTCGAAGATGCTTTCCAAAGATGTTTTGACTGAGTTTAGAGGAAGAAGCGATGAAATAAGAATGCATCCGCTGTCCTTCAGTGAATACTATTCGTATGTTGGCGGCGATAAGAGAAACGCCTTTGAAGATTATGCGTTTTATGGCGGTTTACCTCTTGTTCTTTCTAAGCCGAACGAAAAGGCTAAGATGAGTTATTTAAAAACTCTTTTCGACGAACTTTATTTTAAAGACATAGTTGAAAGAAAGAGGATTGCGCATGAAGACGTCTTATCGGACATCACCGATTGGCTGTGCTCATCCGTTGGTTCTTTGACCAACTATAGCAGGATCGCTAATTCCATTAACTCAGCGAGGAAAAGGAGTGGCAAAGAACTCGTATCTTTGAATACCGTCAAATCTTACATTGATTACCTTGATGATGCTTTTATTGTTCATGAAAGCAAACGTTATGACGTAAAGGGCTCCCTCTACCTTTCTTATCCAAGCAAATACTATTTCGAGGATGTGGGTTTAAGGAACGCTAGAATCGGGTTTCGACAGCAAGAAATGACTCACATCATGGAGAATATCGTTTACAACGAGCTTGTTTCAAGAGGTTATTCGGTTGATGTAGGGGTGGTCTATAAGAACACCAAAGACAAAAACGGCAAGTCCGAAAGATCTCAAAAAGAGATTGACTTCATCGCAATCTTGGGTGGCAAGAAATTATATGTCCAATCTGCTTTTGCGATCGAAACCGAGGATAAAAAGGATTCCGAGTACAGCCCTCTGAATCTTACTGGTGATTCTTTTAGCAAGATAGTTGTCAGAAACGATGTTGCAAAAAGCTGGTATGACGATAACGGTGTCTTGACCATCAACGTGATCGATTTTCTTCTTGGCGAATGGTAAGTCGAAAGACAATAAAATAAAACCCCCTTCCTTCCGGAAAGGGGGCTTTTCTTATTTCATGATAAGGGTGACTGGGTTGAATGGCTCAATCTCTTCGGCTTTCGATTCTTCGTATTTCTTCACGATCTCAGGATCAACGTATTTCTTGTCGACCCAGATCTCATAAACATATTCATCGAACCAAGCGTCATCGGAGACATAATATCCGTCTTTGCCGTTGTCCTTTCCCCAGGAGTTCTCGATCTTCCATCTATTTGGAAGTCCTTTTTCATCGAGGTTAACTCCGGTGAAGGTCATGGCGTGGCAACAAGTTGATGTGCGGTAAAGAAGTCTTTCGCCTTTGGTAAGAGGGAAATCTACTCCAAGAAGCTCATCGACTCTGATGAGGTCTTTGCCCATGAGTCCTTCTTTGCGGAGGCACTCTTCTCTTACGTCAGCGGCAAACCAGACAACGGTGTCGTCTTTAAGGGAAGCGATCAAGGCTTCTTTGAGTTTGTTTAATGGGATGCTGAACCAGCTAGCAGCCTCACCTTCGGCAACGTTCTTGATCCATTTGCATTCATATCTTTGATATTCCTTGAAGGAAGGGAGAGGGTAGTGGCCAAGTCCAAGGTAATTGGAGAAGTCACCGCCGATATATTTGTCATAGAACTCTTTTGGGGTGAATTTGCCTTCGTTATGGTATTTCTCATCTTTGTCGACATATTCGAAGGTGAATGATTCGGAGATGGTGCCGAGTGTCATTCCAAGGACTTTGTAGATCTCAGAGAGATAGCCTTCTTTCATTGAACGAAGTTCATCAAGGCTCTTTCCTTCGGAATGGGCTTTTCTAAGCGAATAGATGTCTTTGGCGATTAATTTGTTGAGGGTGCTGTTTAATTCGGAGGTGGAAGAAGAGACCGCTCCATCAGGCATGACGTAAGAAGGAACGACGCCATACTTCTTAACAAGGTTAGAGAACCAGTTGAAATATCCTCCATCGGAAGTGTTATCGAGGTTCCAGGTATTCATTCTTG
>JAFXLR010000070.1 GCA_017531065.1 Bacilli bacterium | reverse complement strand
AGAACGTCCGAGATGGACTTGTCGTGGTAGCGGATCTCCAGCGTCTCGCGGTTGTACCGCCTGCCGCCACAATAGCCCAAACCCCAAGAAGGAAAACCACGCCCAAGGCTACGAAAACGTATGGTAGGTAGGGACGGATTTTCTTCATGGTCTAAAGGTTAGTTTAAGAAGCAAGACGTGTCAAAGGTAAGAGGCGCACCAAGAGCGCTATTGAAGCCATTAGCGACAGCGGCCTTATCGGTGACATCGCTAGCAGCAAGATAAGCAAGCTTATTCTGACCGACGACCTGCTGGAGGTTGATCATGGTTGATGGGACACCAAAGCGGGCTTGGGAGTCTCCGCCTTTGTCCTCGTAGGCTTTGACAGCTTCGACAGCGACGGAAGCGTTGCTCTTGACGTTATCGATTCTAGTCTGGGTTTCGCTTAACCAAGTGTCGATTTCAGCTTTCTTTGTCTCATAAGAGGCGTTGCTGACGAAGATAGCGGCAGCTGGGACCTTAGCGCCATCATGGGCGGCAGCGAATTCGGTCTGGATGTTGTAGATAACATTGAGGGTCTTGTTCTGCTGTTTGTACTGAGCCTGGACAGCGGTTAAGACTGGTTCGGCGACGACATAGTAGTCGAAAGCATCTGGATCAGAGCCAAGAAGGTGGGTTCTGACATCGGCGACACCTTTCTCGTAGGTGATAGCGGCATCTGGATCGGTTCCATCGCCATATTCGCCCCAGTTCCATTTGTTTTTGGCAAGGTCACGGAAGGCTTTGGAAGCGTTGCCGGTGCTGACGAAGGCGTTGACGGTTGGTTTAGAACCAGCGGCGACCGCTTCTTCTGCAGTGTGTTTGGTGGAAACGACGTAGAAAGATCCTTCGTTAATCCACTTGGCAAGCTTGTAGGCTCTATTCATGTTCTTGATCATGGTGAGGCCAGAGACACCGTCAAAGACGATGGCGTCGTAGCTCGCGCTAGCAAAGGCGCTTGGGATGACGCTCTCTGGGGTGGCGGTAGAAAGCCACTTCTCATTATCGCCCTGGTCATAGAAGGCAAGGGTTGGGGATCCGGTTGGGCTGACCCAAGTAACGGATTCGGAAGTAGCGGCAGCCGAAGAAGCTTCTTTGGAAGACTCGACTGGGGTTTTGCCACAGGAGGCAAGGAGCCCTGCGGCGATTATGATTGTGAGTAATTGTTTTTTCATTTTGGATTTCCTCCAGTGGCAATTATATGTAGTTACATATATGATTAATATGATATATGTCACAGTTAGATAACATTTTTCACATTCTCGAAGAAGACGAGATCGGCCTCTGGAAAAAGAAAGACCTTCCTAAGGAAGGTATCCTCTTCAAAGAGGGCGAGGAATGCGCAGAAGTCGGTTTCGTAAGCGAAGGCCAGATGGTCATTTCCTCCTACTCCTATGGGGGCAAGGAAATCGTCTATAGCCTCATTGGGCCAGGCTCAATGTTCGGCAATAACCTCCTCTTCAGCGACGACAGACGCTACAAAGGCAACGTCGTGGCGAAAAAGAAGACGACCCTTTATCTCATCCATAAGACCTCCCTTATGAAGCTCCTAGCCAAGAATCCGCGTTTCCTAGAGTTCTTCCTCTCCACCGCTTCGAACAAAGTCAAAGATCTTAATGCCAGGGTGAGACTCCTTTCCTTCCAAGTCCTTGAGGAAAGGCTCATGTTCCTCATCCATGAAAACAAAGGAGTTCTCCCCTTCTCCTCAATCACCTCTTTGGCGAGTGAATTAGGCGCTGAAAGAGAAACCTTGTCTAGGCTAGTCTCAAGGCTTTCTAGAGAAGGGACAATTCGGAAAGAAAAGCATCGGTTGATAGCACTTTAGCAAAAGAAAAGGAGCGGGTTTTGCCGCTCCTTTTTGTTTTTTGTGAGCTTACTTGGTTTCTGGGTACTTCTCACGGTTGGCCACGTAGGTGGTGTGGAGGAGTTCTTCAGAAAGTTCGCTGCATGGTTCGCCAAGGAAGTCCTTGTAGACCTTGATGATGTCAGGGTTGTTGTGGGACTGACGGATGGCGCACTTCTCGTCGATGGAGTAGAGAATGTCGGCTCTCTTCTGGCGGTAGGTTTCAAGGATGCCATTGCCTTCCTCTGGTTTGAGGTTTGGCTTGACGAATGGTTGTCCACCACCGTTGATGCAGCCGCCTGGGCAACCCATGATCTCGATGAAGTGATATGGGGATTTGCCTTCTTTGATCTGGTCGAGAAGGACTTTGGCGTTCTTCATGCCAGAGGCGATGGCGACTTTGACCTTAAGGCCGTTGATTTCGACTTCGGCTTCTTTGACGGCATCAAGGCCTCTGCAGGCTTTGAAATCGATTGGGCCGAATTCTTTTCCGGTCAAGGTGTGGTAAGCGGTACGGAGAGCGGCTTCCATGACACCGCCGGTGACACCGAAGATTGGGGCAGCACCAGTGTATTGTCCGAGAAGGTCCTGATCGAACTCTTCTTCTGGAAGATCTCTGAACATGATGCCAGCGCGTTTGATCATCGCGGCGAGCTCACGGGTGGTGATGACGGCATCGACATCCGGTAAGCCTTCGACAGCGGCGTTCTGAGGACGCTTGGCTTCATATTTCTTCGCGGTGCAAGGCATAACGGAGACGACATAGATGTTCTTTGGGTCAAGGTTATGGGCTTTGGTGAAGTAGCTCTTGATGATAGCACCTTCCATTTCGTGTGGGGACTTGCAAGTCGAGACGTTTGGAATGCACTGTGGGTAGAAGTATTCAAGGTAGTTGATCCAACCTGGGGAGCAGGAAGTGATCTGTGGGAGGACACCGCCTTTGGTGATACGGTTAACGAGTTCCTGTGACTCTTCCATGATGGTAAGGTCAGCAGCGAAGTTGGTATCGAAGACACGGTCGAATCCGAGTCTATGGAGAGCGGCGACCATCTTGCCGGTGGCGTTGAGCTCACCGACTTTGTAGCCGAATTCCTCAGCAAGGGCGGCACGGACGGCTGGAGCGGTCTGGACGACGACGAACTTGCCTTCCGCTTTGGCCTTGTCGATGCAGGTGATCTCGCGCTTCTCGCTTAAGGCACCAGTTGGACAGACGTTGACGCACTGGCCGCACTGGATGCATGGGACGTGGGCGAAGGAACGATCAGCGATTGGGGAAACGAAGGTATTGAAGCCACGTTTCTCGAAGCCAAGGATACCGATGCCCTGGGCTTCTTTGCAGCGCTCGATGCAGCGGCCGCAGAGAATGCACTTGGAGGTATCGCGGATGATGCCAGGAGCGATCTCGTCTTTGTGGACCGCGGTCTTGGCGCCCTTGAAGGCACCTGGGCGAGCGCCGACGATGGAAGCGACCTCATAGAGTTCGCAGTGTCCGTTTTTGACGCAGGCTTGGCAATCCTGGTTATGGTTGGAAAGAAGAAGTTCGACGCTGGCGCGACGGGCTTCGACTGCCATTGGGGATGAGATTTTGATGACGAAGCCTTTCTCGGCTGGGACATCGGCGACTGGGTAGACGCAGGAAGCGAAGAGTTTGCCACCGCGGGCGGTAGCGATCTCAACTAAGCAAACACGGCAGGAGGCAAGGGAATTGTGGCCACCTTTCCAGTAGCAAAGAGTTGGGATGTTATAACCGACTGAACGGGCGGCTTCGAGGACTGTCATGCTCTTATCGACAGCATAGATACGGCCTTCAATATTGATATTGATTGTTTCCATTGTTGGTCATTCCTCCTTTTATTCGTGGATGATGGAACCGAATTTGCAGGTTCCCATACAGGTTCCACACTTGATGCACTTGCTCTGATCGATGACGTATGGTTCTTTGCCAGGGACACCGCTGATGCAGTTGACTGGGCAAGCACGGGCACAGGCGGAGCACTTCTTGCACTTCTCTGGGTCGATGTAGTATCTCGAGAGGGATTTGCAGACGTGGGCTGGGCACTTCTTGTCTTGGATGTGAGCAAGGTATTCGTCGTAGAAGTTAGCCATGGTGCTGCTGATTGGGTTGGCAGCGGTCTGACCAAGGGCGCAGAGAGAGTTGTTTCTCGTGATCTTGGCAAGATCCTTAAGCTCTTCGAGGGTCTCGAGAGTGCCACGGCCTTCGACGATCTCGGTGAGGAGTTCGTAGATGCGTTTGGTGCCGACACGGCATGGGGAGCACTT
>JAFXLR010000069.1 GCA_017531065.1 Bacilli bacterium | reverse complement strand
CTTCTCAGATTGGTGTAGATGAGGTTTTGCTCATCGCCATCATCAGTATTGGCGTTGGTTTATTCGTTGTCTTTGGCGTCCTTAGAATCATCTTCAACAAGAACCTCAATATCATGTTCATCTGCTTCTATGGTTTGGTGTTCATGCTGGCGGGAATCGTTAATCCTAAATTCCTTCCGATTTGCTTTGACTCAGGCGGCGTCACGACCGGGCCAGTCACCGTTCCGTTCATCCTCGCCTTTGGCGCAGGTTTAGCGGCTTCGACCGCAAGCGGTGGCAGAAGTGGTGAAGACTCCTTCGGCTTAACTGCTTTAGCCTCCGTTGGACCAATCATCACCGTCATGGTTCTTTCCTTGTTCCTTGATGCTGATTCGTTAACCTTCGGAATGACCCAGAGCTTCGTCATTGATGCGAAGACTTTTGATGGTTTCTGGCCACTATTCTTTGCTTCTGCTGGCGACCACTTCCTTGCTGAGCTTTGGATGGTTGGAATCGCGATTGCTCCGACGACAATCTTCTTCCTTGTCTACGACCTTGTTTTCATCAAGTCACGCAGAGTCAGGATCGTCAAAATCCTCATCAATATGCTCTATGCCTATTTCGGCCTCGTTATTTTCCTGGCCGCTGTTAATCTTGGTTTCTTACCGGTCGCTCAAGAAGTCGGAGAAGGTTTAGGTGCTTCAGGAGACATGTTAGGAATCGCTGTCATCGTTGGTGCAGCCTTCGGCTTATTCGGTGTTCTTGCTGAGCCAGCCGTCCACGTCCTTGTCCATCAGATTGAGGTCATTTCCGAAGGAACCATCAAATCCATGGCCGTCGGACTTGTCATGGCTTTGTCCGTTGGAGGAGGCGTCGCTTTAGCGATTATCCGTGCCTACTACGGCTTCAGCATTCTCTATTACATGATTCCTGGCTACATCATCGCCTTAGGATTATCGTTCTTGGTTCCAAAGATCTACACGGCCATGGCCTTCGACTCTGGCGGAGTCGCTAGCGGACCTATGGCTTCGACATTCGTTCTTCCTTTCGTAATTGGTTTTGCCTATCAGTCCAGTGATGGCGTTGGAGTGGCGGAGAACGCCTTCGGCGCGATTGCCATGATTGCCTTAATGCCTCTCATCGTTATTCAGGGTATGGGCTTATACGCGAACATCAAACGCTCCATCAACAACTACATTGTTCGTAAGAGATTCCACGAAGATGACGACCTTGTCATCATTTCCTTTGAGGAGGCTAAAGCATGAGCGAGAAGAGACGCTTTGTTTTGAAACGTGCCCCTAAAGCCAGTGAAGGAACACCTTCCCAGGAAGCAAAGAAGGCTTATAGCCCTCTTTATGTAACCATCACCGTCGTGAATCAAGGGCAGGGCAGCGCCATAACGAAGATCATGGAGACTTCTGGCGCAGCAACCTCTTTCGTCTTCCATGGCGAAGGAACCGCCATCAACAAGTACTACGAAATCTTCACGTTAGAGAACGCGAGCAAGCAGCTCATATTGACTCCGATGAGGGAAGATTTATGGCCGAAAGTGAAATCAACGCTTGAAACACGCTTCAGCGTGTCTAAAGTAGCAAAAGGCATATCTTTTGCCATCAAGATCGATAGCATCATCGGTACCAACGCATATAAATTCGTGGCCGACCAAAGGTCGCTGCCTCTAGAAACCAAAGGAGATGATTCCATGGAACAGACAAAGAACGAAAACTACGAAGTCGTATTCGCCATCGTCAATGATGGTTACACCGATTTGGTCATGGAGGCTGCTAGGGGCGCAGGCGCAAGAGGTGGCACGATCATCAACGCCCGCGGAACCGGAAACAAAGAGATCGAAAAATTCTTCGGCGTTTCAATCGCCCCAGAGAAACAAATCGTTATGATTTTGGTTCCAAAAGACATAAAGGACGCGGTTTTGACGGCGATTTATCAAGCTGCAGGCCTCAACAGCAAAGGCCAAGGAATCGCTTTTGCAGTGCCAGCAACTGACGTTGTGGGCATTGTCGAAAACGTCCAAAAAGAGGAAGATACTTCAAGTAAGCAAAATTAGGAGACTATTTTGGAGACGCCAGAAACCACAACAAAACTATCAAGCTTACGCAGAACGACCATCGGTCAGTTCATGCGTGAGAAGTGCTCCTTCCTGTTTAACATCAGGAGTCTTTTCTATTTCTTCTGGTTTGTCTTCTTCATCGGCATGGCCTGGATGGCCTATGGCCTTGTGAATAACTCCTTCACCCAGTTCTATCCATGGACCGACTACTTCGGTCAGTACGTCACGATGACCTTCTATTACCATGACGTTTGGCATGGTTTCTTTAGAACCGGATATTTTGAGCTCTATTCTCCGAACACATATCTAGGTTCGGACAACATCGGCTCGAATTCCTACTATGGCTTATTCGATCCGTTCCTTTTTATCTGTTACTTATTCCCACGTTCCTGGATTCCTCAGACCTTCGCTTTAGCGACCATGGTCAAAGGAGCGGTAGGGGCGATGGCGATGCGTGCTTACCTCAAATATATGGGGCTTAGCGAAAGCACCTCTAGAGTCGGCGCACTTGCCTTTGCTTTCAACGGTTGGGTCAACTACTTCGTAGGTTTCCCTTCCTTCGTTTCTAGCGCGTTCACTTTCCCTCTCATCCTCTTAGGCATTGAGAAAGTCATCAAAGAAAGGAAGCCAATGACCTTGATCATGGGATTATTCCTTTTAGGAATCATCTCGTTCTTCTTCCTCGTTGTCGCTTGCGTTTGGGGCGTTATCTATGCCTTGTGGCGCTTCTTCTGGACCATCAAAAAGAGGAACGCCAAAGAGAACATCATGGTCATCGTCCTTGGTGTCGCTGGTTTTGCTATTGGCATAGCTCTATCGGCATGGACGCTTCTCCCGTCCGTCAGAGAATCCGCTCTCTCAGGAAGAACTTCCTCAATCGGCAAAGGCTATTTGGACGCTATTCTTAGAGCCTTCAAAGACAAAGATTTCAAGACAGTTCTTGGATATCTCTTTGAGCCTGTTGGACGTAACCCAATCAGAGAGATGCAGGCCCTACAGGCTTTCTTCTATCCAACCATTGGTTATATTGAGCTTCCTCTTGCTGGAAGCGGCTATGACTCCTGGACTTCCAATGCCTTCATCTACACACCTTTGGTGGTGCTCTTCTTCATCGCTTTCGTTAATTCGATTCGGAACAAAAAGATCGGCGAGATCATCGCTGTTCTCCTTTGCGCCTATCTCATGCTCACCAACTTGGCCTACTACATGTTCTACGCCTTCACGGGCGATGGATACGGACGTTGGTTCATCGTTCTTGTGCCGTGCGCCATATATTACGCATGCCGAGAGCTCGACCACATCAAAGAAGAGAAGAAGTGGGTCATCTTTAGTGGCGCCTTCCTCGCTCTTGCTTTGGCAATGATGACTTGGATCTTAACCATCATCTTCGTTCAGGATCAGCATTATGACGACTGGTTTGATCCGTATTGGCCAACAAACCTTAGTTATGTCCCATACCAAATCAGAGGCAGAGACGGAATCATCAGGACATGCTTATGGATCGTTTTCTATCAGCTTGCCATGGATATGATTGTCGGCATGGTCATCTTCTTCATGAAGAACCACAAGCATTTGAATAAGGTTTTGCTGGGAATAATTGCTACAGAAACCATTCTTTGGGGCAACATGTCCTTCGTCTATAAAGGCACTTGGAGTTTCAAGTGGTGGAACGGCGGAGAAGAGACCAGAACCACATTGACCTCCTTTGGCGAGAAACTTTTGGAAGATGATCCTGGATACTATAGGACCTACTACGATGATATCCGCGATAGGAACACCCCATACATCTGGCATACGAATGGATGCGCGACTTTCCATTCCCTTTTCAACTACGACGTCGCTCAACTCTCCAGCTACATCGGAGCGAATAGACCACTTGAGTCCAGAGGCGAGAAATATGCCTATGGTGAAGAATACACTTCCAAATCATGGTCCGCTTTCTATGGTCACAAACGTTTCGGTGTCGATACCGCTTTGTCGATGAAATACTACGCCATCGCTCGTGAGGGTTATGGCAAATGGGAAGGCGTCGCTGATAATGTCCCATGGGGATCTGAGGTTGTCTATGGCGACAATAGCACCGTCTTCCGTCTCTACAAGAATCCATACGTTGAGAAAATGAAGCTTGGCCACGCCGTTGACCACGTCTATAAACGCAACGTTAAGGAGAACACTTTCGGCCAAGGTGATGATTTCTTAAGCGTGAACGAAAGCGGACATATAACCGGGAACTACGTAGAACTTTTAAGAAACGATGAGATCCTTATGACTGGCGCCATCCTTGAGGATGCAGATGCTGACGCTCTCATCGCCGAAGATTCATCATTCCACTTAGACACTCCGGAAAAGAAAAACTCATTGTTCACCGATGTCTCCTACAAAGGCCAGATCTATGAATGCAGCACCCCAGACCCAACCAGCAATAAGTTCGAGTGGTGGGGAACCGGCCAAGGCCGTGAAGGCCCAGGCTATTTCGCCGACATCATTGATAAAGGCACAGCGAGCACTTGGTTAACAACCCAGACCAGATGGGTCGATGAAAAAGGCAACTACGTCACTACGAAAGACGGATTCTATCCAAACAGAGATTTCAAATACAAAGGCGACTCCGACGTCGTTGCTTTGACACCTGAAAATGGTGACAAGTATTTCAACGAGGATTGGAATGGAGCCTGCTTCTCGCTTGATTACAAACTCCAAGGCGATAGATACAAGACCAGAGTTTACATGATCGGCGACAGAAAGAACGCTAACGGAGAGATCGAAGAGAACGTTCTTTTGAGCTATGAGTACTGGGCCCTTGATAACATCGTTGGCTACCGTATCGGCGGCACTTACTCCTACGACATCTTCCAGATGTATCCAGAGGGAAGGGTCAAATACATTTGCTTCAACGCGAAACCAAGCGATTTCGCCGAAGGCACTTTCCCTGCAAGTGTCCACATCCACAAATCCGAAAGAAGCACGATGGAGGCCGCGTTCAACCATATCAGCGATGACGAGCACAATCTCACGAACGTTGAATACGCGAAGAACAAGTTCACCTTTGAGAGCAACTTCCCAAGCCGTAAGGTTGTCACCACTTCCGTTGGTTATGATGCCGGTTGGAGCGTTAAGGCAACCGACGAGCAAGGCAACGTTACTTATCCAAAGATGCTTAAGGTCAACGGAGGCTTAGTTGGCTTCGTTGCTCCAACAGGAAAGATTTCCTATGAGCTCACTTACCTCACCCCATATCTCAAGCTTGGCGCGTTTGGCTCAAGCGCAGCCTGGTTCGTTGTGGCTGGCTACTCCATGGTGACCTTCGCCATTGAAATCAAAAAGAAGAGGAACGAGTCGATGTCAGTGGAAGTCGCTAAAGAAGGCGAACCTTCAACCAGCGAGCCTCTAAAAGAAAAAGAGAGCGAGATTCCTTCGCCCTCTGAATCTTAATCCTTGAAGTTCTTAAGGTAGAGATCATAAACGACATTCTTCGGGATGTCGTTTTCTTTTGCGGTTTCTTTAATCGCTTCCTTAGAGGAAAGGGTTTTGAGTTTTTCCTTCAAAATCTCAACGATTTCCTCATTTGAAATGGTTTTTGCAGCGGATTTTTGCTTTTCGACGATGATAACCATCTCTCCGATGAGGGTGCTTTCATCGAGTTCTGCCATCTCACCTAAAGTGCCTCTGATATATTCTTCGTGCTGCTTGGTGAGCTCTCTAGCGATGACGGCTTTACGGTCTTCTCCAAGGATGGAGGACATGTCTTTGAGAGTGGCACCAATACGGTGAGGCGCTTCATAGAAGACAATAGTATCTTCCCTATTCTTAAGAGATTCGAGTTCTTTCTTTCTGGCGGATGGTTTGCTTGGGAGGAAACCATAGAAGTAGAAGTGGTCGGCTTCTAGTCCTGAGCCTACGAGGCCACAGATAGCTGCGCTAGGACCATTGACGACAGAGACTTTTATTCCTGCTTCGATGCAGCGTTTTGTGAGCCTTTCGCCTGGGTCGCTGACGGTTGGATAACCGGCATCGGACATATAGGCAATCTTCTTTCCTTCTCTTAGAAGGGAGATGATCTTTTGCGAGGCTTCTTCTTCGTTATGCTCGTGGCAAGAAATGAACTGTTTGTCTAAGCCGAACTTCTTCAAAAGGGAGCCGCTGTTACGAGTGTCTTCGCAAGCGACATAATCAATATCTTTAAGCACTTCCAAAGCCCTTGGAGTCATTTCTCCGAGGTTTCCGATTGGAGTGGCAATCAAATACAAAAGAGGACTGTTGCCAAAGAAATTAAGCTCGCGGTTTATCATTGCGGCGATCGTGCCTTCCCTGATGAGGGTTCTTGGTAAGTTCGTTATATTCGTCTAGCGACAAATAAGCGACATCAAGCTCGGTCTTGAGTTTGATGGTCTGGGAAATAATGTTGAAGGAATCAACGACGTAGTCGGTTCCGTTATATTTCACAGGGGTTCCTGGACGAGGGAAGTTCTTTCTGGCTTCGGTATAGAGATCGTCTTCGTAGTTAAGGCAGCAGATGAGTTTGCCACACTGTCCAGAAAGCTTAGGAATGTTAAGGGTAAGCATCTGGTTCTTGGCTTTCGAAATGGCAATGCCATCGAACTGGTTAAGGAAGGTTGAGCAGCAAAGCGGGAGTCCGCATGTGCCAATGCCACCGACCATCTTGGCTTTGTCGCGTGGTGCTAACTGGTGAAGCTCGATGCGGCACTTAAGCTGTGGGGCAAGGACGTGAAGAAGCTCACGGAAATCGACACGGTTATCCGCGGTGTAGGTGATGGTGACTTTCGCTCCGTCTAAGGTGTACTGGGCGGAAAGAAGTCTCATTGGAAGATCGAGTCTCGTGACTTCTTTCTGGGTGATCTTAAGAGCGATATCCGCTTCTTTCTTGCTCATCTCATAATCTTCGAGATCAAGGCTAGTTGGTCTACGGATGATTGGCTTGAGCTCTAAGCCTGATTTATAGGCGCTAGTAGGTTTGAGGGCGACGGAAATCTCGCCAAGCTCAAGGCCTGAGACTGTTTCGACGACGACTTTGTCGCCAATCGCTAAAGTATCGTCATCGGTGCCGAAATAATAGGCTTTGCTGGCACCAGCAAAACTGACTCCGATGAAATATTTATATGTGCTCATGATTTCGTCTTTATTCATATGGTGAATTCCTTGGTGATGTAGTTGATGAGATGCTCTATGAGCAGAGCGGTGTTTATATTGAGCTCAAGATGGTTCCTGACCTTCATGATCTCTAAGAGGCTTTCCTCAAGGTGTGACCACTTTTTGAGAGGCTCAATAAGTTTAACATAAGAAGAAAGCAAAGGCGTTTGGTTTTGTTTGAGGGAGATTAAGTCCTTAAACGCGAGAGAAAGCATGTCTAAGAAGTAACGGGCTTTCTTCTTATCTAAATCAGGGATGATGCCCTTCTCAAAGAGATAGCAAGCTTCGCTTCTTGTTTTGGAGAGAGCCTCAAGGGCTAAGATGAAAGATTCTTTAGCGTTCTTATATTCAGCGGTCTTCGATTCTTCAAGAACGAGGGGAGCGCTATTAGAGAAATAGGAAATGAGTTCTGCGTCCTCAAGAGAAACGCCTTCATTAACGGATTCCGCAATGACTTCTTCCCTTGGTGAAAGAAGCATTCTCATGCACTGACAACGGGAGATGATGGTCGGTAAGACTTTCGCCTCGTTTTCAGTGGTCAATATAGCGAATGTATGGGTCGGAGGTTCTTCCAAAAACTTAAGCAAGGAGTTGATCGCTTCCACACTCATGGATTCCACGAGATGGATGATATAAATCATGATTCCCTTGGATTCTGTAGGGGTTTTTGAGAAATCTTCGACGACGTTTTCGACTTCTTCTTTCTTAATTCCATCCTCTTCTTCGCCAAGGATATGGAAGTCCATGTAGGTGCCATGGTCGATGCGGCCACAGCTTCTGCAATCTTCGCAAGCAAGAGGGTTTGGGTGATCGCAGATAAGGCTCTTGGCCATGTATTTGGCGGTTTCGAGTAGAGGAGTCCCAGACTCGCCACATAAAAGATATGCGTGCGCTAAGCGTTTGTTCGCGATGGCGTTCGCAAAGGTTCTATATACAAGCGGTTGTTTCTTCTCTAGGTAATCGCCGAATCTCATTTCTTTAACCTATCTTCGATGGCTTTATAAGACTCTTCAAAGACTTCGTCTGGGCCCTTCGAAGCATCGATGATGACAAACCTCTCAGGGAACTTCTTCGCAAGCTCATGGAATGAATCGCGGACTTTGTTATGGAAGGCAAGCTTCTCAACGTCGAGACGGTTCACTTCTCTTTGGCTATTCGCGGCAATCCTCGCTAAACCCTCTTCTGGTTTGATGTCGAAGAGGATCGTGAGGTCAGGAAGCATTCCCTCGGTCGCGAAAAGGTTCATGTTATAGACATTATCGATTCCGATTCCACGGGCTCCGCCTTGATAGGCGAGGGAAGAATCGATGAAACGGTCACAAAGAACAAGTTTCCCTTCCTTTAAGGCAGGAATAACTTTTTCAACTAAGTGCTGACGGCGGCTTGCGGCATATAAAAGAGCCTCGGTGCGAGGGTCCATAGCCGTGTTCTTTTTGTCGAGAATGACGTTTCTGATTTCTTCGGCGATAGGGGTGCCGCCTGGTTCTCTAGTCAAAACGATCTCATATCCTTCGGAAGTGAGTTTCTCGACGATTCTTTTTATGGCTGTGCTTTTGCCAGCGCCTTCTCCGCCTTCAAATGTGATGAACATGTTAGATCTTCTTCCTTCCTTCGAACGCTTTTGACAAGGTCAACGCATCCGCGTAATCAAGGGATGAACCCATTGGTAAGCCATAGCCTAACCTGGTGATGGTTGGAACCACTCCATCAAGGACTTTGGCGATGAATAAAGCGGTGGTCTCACCGTCGATGGTTGGGTTGGTGGCAATGATGACTTCGGTAGCCTCGTTCTCTTTGACGCGATCAAGAAGCGACTTGATGTTGAGATCATCAGGTCCGATTCCGTGGCTAG
>JAFXLR010000068.1 GCA_017531065.1 Bacilli bacterium | reverse complement strand
GCGGGCTTGACGACATCAAGACCTGCGCAGCTGGGGCCGAAGAGCTATTGAAAGGAGAAAAATCATGATCCTTTATAAAGGCGAAGTCTACGAAAACAAAGAACAGGAAAGGCTTATCTCCTCTTTGAAGGAAGATATGCTTTCGACGTTAGAAAATAACAAGACCCTTTCCTATAACGCGGTCATCGATGCCTGCGACAAACTCTATCAGAGGGTCATGAACCATGAGTTCGACCACATCGTTTTGCCACTACTTGATATGGTGAACATGCCATATTCCCAATTTGAGAGATACGCCAAATACTTCTCAAAAGAGGGATTACTCAAGAAGATCGAATATGAACTCGGCGACCTTAAGAACGGAAAGCTTGAGCTCGATGAGAATAACGAAAGATATTACGAGCCTTTAGGCATCCTCTTCCATATCGCTGCCGGAAACGTCGACCTTTTGCCTGCTTATAGCGTGGTTGAGGGCCTTCTTGTCGGCAACATCAACATCCTCAAACTCCCTACCGGAGACAATGGAATGTCAATCATGCTCCTCCAAGAGCTCATCAAAGAATCTCCAATCCTCAAAGACTACATTTATGTCTTCGATGTCCCTAGCACCGAAATCGAGACCATTAAGGAACTTGCCAATATGGCAGACGCCACAATCGTCTGGGGCGGTGATATGGCGCAAAAGGCCGCAAGGACATTCGTCGACATCCACTCCTCCATCATCTCCTGGGGGCATAAGATTTCTTTCAGCTATGTTGATGAGAATGTCACCGACGAAGAGCTCAAAGCGCTTTGCGAATCAGTCTGTGCAACCAACCAGCTCTTCTGTTCCTCTTGCCAAGGCATCTATCTCAACACCGACAAAAAAGAGGACATGAAAGCTTTAGCGAACCGCCTCCTCCCAATATTCGCCAAAGTGAGCAAGGAGATGGGCACGCTCCCTCTTACGATGAAAGCGAAAAACACTCTTCTCACCTATAACGAGAAACTCGAAGGGAATATGGATAAGGTCTTCACGAAGGATGGTGTTTCTATCCTCATCAAGGAAGATAACACCCTTGAACTCTCTTACCTTTTCCAAAACTTGTGGATCAAACCTCTTAAGAAGAGCGACATCATCAAGGTCCTTAAACCGAACAAGAACCTCTTGCAGACCGTCTCAATCAACAAGGGTCTTAGAGAGAAAGAGGAGATTATTGGGCTCCTCGCCAAATCAGGTGTAACAAGGATTACGGCGTTAGGCGATAACTCACGCATGCTCCCAGGCGAAAGCCATGATGGTGAGTACGCGTTAAGGCGTTACATCAGAGTCGTTGAATCAATTAAGGGCTGATTTGTCAGTCCTTTTTTATTTTTGCAAAGGTTTCTATCTTTTTTTGTGAATAGTATAAATTGTATAATTCACTGGGTGTGAACCAAAAGAAACCGCTTTTGTAAAAGGTTTCGACGGTCGCACCTGAAACCAGGGCAAACAACATGAGACTAGGAAAATCTTCAGGAAGCATCGGGTTAGGTGCCTTCTTCATCGTCATAAGCTTAGTATTAACAGGACTCCTATTATACGGCTTTTCCCTCATCATTGAGCTGTGTACCAAATATGGTGAGAACTATTTCACTATGGCAAACGGGATGACCGCGTTCATGGCAATCTTCGTATCGCTCATGACGCTTTTTGTGTTCGTCATGGGTGTTATCAACATCAAAAAAGGACTCACCGATAAAAAGGTCAAAGCCCACGGTAAAAAAAGCGTTTGCACCATCAAGGAATTCAAAGTGACGCATAGCCGCTACTCCGCCACCATCTGGATGGATGTTACTTTCAAAACCCAAAGCGGAAAAGAAGACGTCTACTCCGCAAGAGTCCATCAGGACGCCATCAACAGGTTCCAACAAGGAATGAGAGTCGAATGCTACGTCCTTGGCGAGAACTGCTACGTCGATCCAAATAACTTAAGAGTTGTCGAAAAAGAAGATTTCTAAAAGATGACATCACCTAAACAATCCAAAACTCCCGAAAAATCCCAAGGTAGCATCCTTGGAGGCATCATTTTCCTCTCCGTCGGCGTAATTGGACTCGTCGTAGGCATTTGGTGTTTTTCACCAGGAGACTCTGTTGGCATCGTTCTGGACACAATTTGGTTATTCTTGCTCGCTCTTCTATGCATCGTTGCCGGAATCTATGCGCTTTATAGAGGCATCGTAAACCAAAAAGTTGCTGAGAAAGGAATGAAAAGCACCTGCGTTGTTGAGAAATTCACAACCATCGGCGGAAGAGGAAAACCGGCAATCTGGATGGATGTCAAATTCAAAACTCAAAGCGGAAAAGAAGGCACCTACTCCGCTAGAGTTAACGACGAAGCAATCACAAATATCAAAAAGGGAATGGTTTTGGAGTGTCTCGTATTGGGTGAGGAATGCTACATCGACCCAAACAATATCAGAATTGTCGATGAAGATACTTTTTAAGGAGGAACGGAAATGCGTTACACAAGTTCAAAAGGCTACTTAATTGGCGGAATCATCTGTTTTGTTCTCTCGGGTTTGTTATTCTGCTTCGGCTTTGTGTGCCTGGTTCTAGCACAAACGGAAGGCGAAGGCTCGGTGTTTTCAAAACTAGGTATCCTTGCCTTATTTGCGATCGTATTAATCCCTTTTGGAATAGCTTGT
>JAFXLR010000067.1 GCA_017531065.1 Bacilli bacterium | reverse complement strand
CTCTAAAGTGTAGTCATACAAGCCATAATGACCGTCTTTCTCGGCGCTCATATCGTATTGAGTGAAGAGCCTTTTCGAATTCTTCACATCATAAACGACGAAAGTCCACCGAATGGACCAAAGAAGAAAAGGATCATCCTCTAAATGGAGATCCTCCAAAAAGATTAGTTCTCTATATCCATCTCCATTGATGTCACAAGCAATATAAGAGCTCGTCACAGTCTCTTCAGCAATCAGCGTATCGCCATAACTGAGACTTGGCGAGCGGCTAGAGAAATTGATATTGGATGTGACGAAAGCGCCCTCAAACTCAGGAAGAGTAAATCTAAAGTAACGATCATTAACCACTTCTTTTTCGATCAACTCTGCCTTAGGCTCCTCTATCTCTGAAGAAGATGCTTCTATGAGAGACGATGTCTCAGGGTTTGGAGGAACGCATGCTGAAAGCGCGGAAATCGCCAGCAAAAACAATATAAACGTGTTCTTTTTCATAGAAAACCACCGCCGTGGTTATAAAATACTAACCTCTCAGGACCTTCGAATAAAAGGAGAATCCGTGAAATCCGAAATATAAAGCGAAGTCGTGCAAGTCGAAATCGGCGATGTCGCTCGTGGAGAATTCGATGACATATTTCCCGGTTTGAGGGTCGCAGCTTCTCTCCAAGACGTAAAAAGTCGGCGTTTGGGATTCATTTGAGTCCCATTCCATGCTTAGGAATCCTGGGTCTAAGAACTTGGTGAAATCATCGCGCACTACGGTTATTTCCATTTGGTAAGAGGTGTCTTTATCGAAATAGTAAAGATCGATTTCTTCACCATCGTCTTTGCGACCTCCATCCAAATGAAGCGTAGTGTGCCCGTTCGCCGTGTAAACGCCTTCGAGGACGACGCTTCTGACATCGAAAAGGTTTTCCCACTCTATGGAGCAGTTATTCCCCTCACTCCACTTGAAGCGACCATAATCGACAACGTCATTTTCTCTGTTTCCGCCATTAAGGACCCTTAAGACCAATCGGTCATCTCTGATGGAAAAATCGAAATATTTATACTTTGTATAATAACCGTATTTCTCCATGGTCATATTGTTCTGATCGAAGAGTCTTTTGGCGTTCTTGACATCATAAACGACGACATGAAAGGAAGGATCAAGAACCGTTCTCTCTTTGAAAATCAGTTCTCTATATCCGTCTCCATTGATGTCAGAGGCAAAATACTCCAAGGCCCCTTCGCTGATGAGCGTGTCACCATAGCTGAGGCTTGGCAAACGGCTGCTAATCTGGATGTTGGAAGAGACAAAAGCCTCCTTAAACTCCGGAAGATAGAATCTGTAGTATGAATCATTGATCACTTGGGCTGCAATACGCTCATCCTTAGGCCCCTCTTTTTGGGAAGAAGTCTCTTGGACCGATGATGTATTCGCTGGGGTTGTGCATCCGCATAAAGCAAAAGCCATCAGTAAAGATGTGAGCGATAATGATTTTTTCATAGAGTCGTTCCTCTTTTCGTAGAAAAGTTTAGCAAGGAAGCGCTTTCAAATAAAGAGACAGTTTTTCTCTTTTCCTATGGCATTCTTGGCGTTTTTTTATTAAAAGAAATAAAAAGGGTATAATGTCCCTATGAAGAAATTCTTCCGAACCATCACCTCACCGAAGCTTTTATTCGCTCTTCTTATCATCCTTGAGATATTCCTCATCGTCGGAGGATATATCTTCCTTGATGCTTATTTGGCCCTTGTCTTAGAAACTGAGGTCGAGAACGCCGAAAACCTTGCTGACTTCATCAAAATCCTCGTCGTCCTCATCTTCAGGGTCGCTTTATCGGTCGTCGCCTTAGTGGTCTTCTTCAAGATCATCAACCGCGAAGAGAACCCTGAATACAAAATCCCTTGGATCACCTTCCTTTTCCTCTTCCCTGCCATCACCCTCACTTTCTATTTCGTTTTCGTGAGAGTCAAGATGAGGAGGAAAGACAGAAAGATCGTCGTTCCGACTTTGAGATATCTTGGTGAAAAAGCCAAGGAACATGACCATATCGAGAAGGCTAACGAAGAAGAAATAGAGCCGAATTGCCGGGGAATTTTCCATTATCTCCATGAAACGACGAGGCTTTTCACTTCGAAGAATAACCGTCTCACCTACTTCAAAAACGGCGAGGAATTCTTCCCTGCCTTCATCGAAGATCTTAAGAAAGCGGAAAAATTCATCTTCTTAGAGTTCTTCATCATCGCGGAAGGCAAATGGTACAAGAAGACAATCGATGTTTTGAAAGAGAAGGCCAAAGAAGGCGTCGATGTCAGAATCGTATATGATGACATCGGCTGCAACAGGGTCCTTTCTGATAGTTTCTCGCGCAAGATGAAGAAAGAAGGAATCAAAGCCTATCCTTTCCATCCGATCACCCCAATCCTTTCTAATGTCATCAATAACAGAGACCACCGCAAAATCGTCATCATCGACCATAAGGTCGGATATACGGGTGGCATGAACCTCGCGGATGAATACGCGAATGACAAAAAGAGATTCGGCTACTGGAAAGACACGATGATCAAGATCGAAGGCGAAGGCATCAAAGACCTTATCGTCACCTTCCTTCAGAACCATGACTTATGCACCCATGAGATAACCGATTATTCCTTATTCACCAAAGGTGATGATTATCCTCACTTCGAAGACAAAGGAAGCGTCTTCTTCTTTGGCGACACTCCTGGGCCATATGACGATAATGAGCAGGTTGTGAGCAGAATTACATAAACATGCTTAACGCTGCAACAAAGAGGGTCGATATATCTACTCCATATCTAATCTGTACATATCCGCTTATAAGAGCGCTTCAAGGCGCGGCTAAGCGTGGCGTCGAAGTCAATCTCATCGTCCCAGGCATCCCTGACAAGAAGATCGTCTACTGGATGGTTAAGTGCCAGTTCCACCTCTATCTTGAAGCGGGAATCCATGTTTATACGTACACCCCAGGCTTCAACCACCAGAAAGGCATGCTCGTCGATGACAAGATCGCTTCTGTCGGCACGATCAACTTCGATTTCAGGTCTTTGACCCACCACTTCGAGGATGCGATGGTGATTTATGACGCACCATGCTTGAAAGATATCAAAAAAGACTTCGAGGAGATGATTAGCGTCTCCAAAGAAGTCCCTGTCGATTTCAAAGCCAACGCTTTCCAAAGATTTGTCTCTGGAGTCTTTAAGATCTTCCGCGTTCTCTTGTAGCATTCGTTACATTGTTGCCAAATATTTAGATGCTGGCTATAATATAAGAGAGTCCTCACAAGCACTTTATGGTTGTTGTCTTAGGAGGCTCTTTTTATTACTATAAGTCGCTGAAATCGGACATATTCATTTTGTAATAATTCGAGTTATAATAAGACCATAAGAACGGAGTCCTCACAAGCACTTGGGTTAATAGCTTAAGGAGAGACTCTTTTTATTACTATAGCTCGCTTATTTCAGGCATATTCACTTTGTAAAAATTCGAGTTATAATAAGACCATAAGAACGGAGTCCTCGCGAACACTTTAATGGAGTTAGTTGGGAGGCTCTTTTATTTTACTAGCCAGGCCAATAAAGATAATAAGAGACAAATCAGAGCAATCTTAAGAAGGCTTGCGTCTTCTTTTTGAAGGTCTTTCATTGGACATCACCTCGCTTTCTGTGCTGAGATTGCGAGGGCCCGTTCCGAGTTTTAACGGCTTTGCTTTGCCACTTTACATATAGTGGCGATTTTCTATTTTTTCAGGAAAACACAAAAAAAGCGCCTCCCCTTTTGAGGGAAGCGCTATATAGGAGCGATTTACTTAGTCAAGAAGGTTGTTATCAAGGATAACTTTCGCATAGCCCATTCCTAAGCGGAGGGAGCTCTTGACGTTGTAGTGCATGTTGTCACCACCAGGGTTGCCTGGTTTAAGCTCATTCTCGGCGGTTGGCTCTTCGTTGGCGTAAATATCAACAATGTAG
>JAFXLR010000066.1 GCA_017531065.1 Bacilli bacterium | reverse complement strand
GGCACCACTTCTTCTGGGCTCAGTGATGAGACAAACGCAGTCGTTCTTGGAAGGATCGTTTCCTTCAAAGAAAAGAACCTCGAGGATTTTGAGGATATCGACTCGAGGCTCTATAGTCTTGATGAAGTTAAGGAGATGCTTAAGGACGATAAGTATTTCTTCGCCTTAAACGTCAGGCTGATGCTTCTTTATCTCCTTGAGAGATTCAAATAGTTAATTGATCTTCTCGAATTCTGGCTCTGGTTCCTCAACGGACAGAGCTTTTTCGATTACGACCTTGTTGAGTGGCCTATCTTGGAAACCGGTTTTGACGGAAGCGATCTTATCGACGACGTCCATGCCTTCGATGACGTGACCGAATGCGGCGTACTGGCCATCAAGGAAAAGGTCGTCTTTGTCGCAGATGAAGAATTGGGAACCTGCGCTGTTAGGATTCATGGCGCGGGCCATGGAGATGACGCCACGTTTATGGGAAAGCTCATTCTTCACGCCGTTGGAACGGAATTCGCCTTTGATGGAATAACCTGGGCCGCCAGTGCCGTTTCCTAATGGGCAACCACCCTGGATCATAAAACCTTTGATGATGCGATGGAAGGTAAGGCCATCGTAGAAACCTTTGTTAACCAAAGAAACGAAGTTGGCAGAGCTGATTGGGGCGTTCTTGTAATCGAGTTCGATTTTGATTTCGCCCATGTTCGCGATTTTGAGAATAATCATGTGAATCTCCTTCTAAGGTTCAATAATTATACTTCCAGAGTTGCCAAATGGTTTTATTTCTTTTAATGTTTTTCATATGAAAAAACCATTAGACGACCTTACCAAAGCAAAACTTATCTATAGCGGCGAGCTCATCCTCTTCGCGATTGTCGCTGCCGTCCTCGCCACTCTTACTCTCACCGGTGTCATCGGCATGAGCGATACAAAAGTCACCTGGTTCACTTGGATCACCCTCGTTGGCGGAACCCTTCTCATCGGAAACACCATCTGGTTCTTCGCTTCCAAAAAGAAAAGAGCGAAGGGTTCCTGGCTTGATACCCTCCTCTTGCTCCCTGTCCCTTTTGCGATGATTCCGATCGACATCATCCATCTTGTGAACCAAGCGATTCCGAATGAGGACTACAAATTCATTATCTCTAGCGCCCTCTTCTATGTGACGGTGATATACACCATCGAGGGCATCTACCATTGGTTCAATCCTCTTCCGGTTCTCGTTGAAGCCGCCAAGGAAGACGAAGAAGAAAAGAAAAAAGAGGAAAAAAAGCCAACGGATATCGATTCAGAAATTTAAAAAAGACTGGCAAATCGCCAGCCTTTTCTTTTTTATGCCTGATTAATAGTTCTTGGCTTCGAGTTCGAAGTAGGACTGTGGATGCATGCAAACTGGGCAGATTTTTGGAGCCATCTTTCCGATGACGATGTGTCCGCAGTTGCGGCATTTCCAAACGGCGACGTCCTTGGCGATATAGACGACTCCGCCTTTGACGTTCTCAAGGAGCTTCCTATATCTCTCTTCGTGATGCTTTTCGATAGCGCCGACCATTCTGAACTTGGCGGCGATTTCCTTGAAGCCTTCTTCTTCGGCGATCTTGGCGAAGGACTCATACATGTCGGTCCATTCATAGTTCTCACCATTGGCGGCTGCTTCTAAGTTGGAAGCGGTGTCTTTGATTTCTCCGCCTTCAAGATATTTGAACCAGAGCTTGGCGTGCTCTTTCTCGTTTTCGGCTGTCTCAAGGAAGATAGCGGCGATCTGCTCATATCCTTCCTTCTTGGCTTTTGATGCGAAGTAGGTGTACTTGTTGCGGGCTTGGGATTCACCAGCAAAAGCTTCCATCAAACATTTTTCGGTCTTTGATCCTTTTAGTTCCATATTATGTGGCTCCTTATGAAACCATTATATCTATAAAAAGAAAAAGCGTTAATCAAACGCTTAATTTTCTTCTTGAGGAAGGACTTCTGGGAGCGACTTCTTCCACCGCCTCAATTCAATAAGCCCAAAGGAAGACAAGAATAGAGGCATCGAGAAACAGACGAGTTCAATGAAATCATCAAGAGTTAAAGCGGACAAATCCTTATAGATGAAGAAGACCGAATCACAAAGGATTGAGACGACAGCGATGAAGATAATACCGATAAAGGTTGATTGACCCCAAAGCTTCGGCTTCTTGGAGGACGTAGCCGCGAAATATAAAGCCCCAGGGATTATCTCAAGAGCGATTAAACCAGCGACTTCGAAGAAAATCTCACTGAAGAGAGGACTATCGAAGAGCTCTTGTGGGACGATAAGGATCGCGCATATTGCTTGAATTAGGACGCCTACCCACGCGATAAGGAAGGAGAGCGAAAAGAATTTCCTTTCTCTCGTCTCTTCATGGTTCTTCCAGATGAGCATGATGAAAACAATGAGACCGATTGAAGCAGCGATCTCAATGCCCCTGAATACATAAAGATGGGTAGGACCATTCTCCAGCGACAGTCTGATTATGACGAAAACAGAAAGAATGATGTTAACTAGGTCGTAGATTTCAAAACCCCAGGTGCGGAATTCGAAAGTCCCGTTTCTCTTCTCTTTCATCGCGACTGATTATAGACGAATTCCCGTGCAAATTCCCCCTCTATTTTCCTTTTTTGCTTCTTAGCACGAAGAAAGGGATATCAATGATGAGCATTAGTAACAAGGCGATGATGGCAAGAGGGAGAATGTCTTCCACCGCGCCAGAAGATTGGGCGTTTGAGATAAGTCCTCCGACTGATGGCTTTGAGGCTGAGGTCGCGCTAAGGACCTCGCTCATGATACAGACCTTCATGCTAAGGCCTAAGCTTTGGGCGATGGAAAGCCTCGCATATGCGAAAGCGTCAGGCCAAAGGACCTTCGTAAGCGCCATCCATGAGTGCCTTCCCCCATCAAGGTCAAGAGAGGCCATGACGGATGGGTTCTCATTCTCCAAAGCAGCCCTGAAAGCCTCAAAGATAAGAGGGAAGGCGACGATGAAGATAAGAAGGCAAGGAACGTAGGTGATTAGGTAAGCGTTTTTAGGACCATAAATGGTCGCAACGATGAGAATGACCACTGCTGCGGTCGGAATCGTCTTCATAACGCCTAATGTTGGTTTCATGAAATGCTTGAACCACTGATGGAGCCCAGCAAGGCTTCCTAGAAGACTTCCTAAGACGAAGGAAATGGCAAAACCGATGACAAACCTTAGGGTCGTCCATCCGATTGCCGTCCATGTCCTTCCAGCATACTTTCCAACGGCCTTCTGACATAGATAGCCACCCACTGTCAGCGTGTCGTCCATCAGTTTCCAGCCAAAGTCAGGCAACGGCTCTGTGTAGAAGTATCGGTTGGGTACAACCTTGTCAAACGAACTAATCTCACCGTCAGGATAGCCCACGAAGATGACAGGCAGATTATACTTCCTCGCATTAAACTCGCCTAGGCCGTATTCCTTCCACTCACCAAAGTCTTCACCCATGACACGATTAAACTCCGTACACTTTGCCACATGACTACCAACAACAACAGCCCACTGCATAGAATCTTTCGCAGCATTTCCATTCTTGTCGGTGGTGTTTATCTGGAAGTCGTAGATGACCACAAACTGTGCTTGGTCGATGTGTCTGCCGTTTCGAGAAGGACGGCCGCGAGGCACTGGACGTGATCTTCCGTGTGACGAGCCGCGACGTGGCGT
>JAFXLR010000065.1 GCA_017531065.1 Bacilli bacterium | reverse complement strand
CTCAACATCCACGAGGTTGGCAATTACCCAGGCATCCCTAACGCCAATGGCTTTGATTTAGCCATGTCGCTTCTTAAGAGCACCGAATCACTTGGTGTTTCTTCTACCTTCGGTGAGGTCAAAAACGTCCACAAAGAAGATGGCCGTTTCATCGTCGCCACAGAGGAAGAAACCTATTCCGCTTTAGCGATCATCGTCGCCACAGGCTTATCAAACGTCCCAACCATCAAAGGCGAGAAAGAACTCTTTGGCAAAGGCGTCTCTTATTGCGCGACTTGCGATGGCCCTCTCTATAGAGGCAAGACCGCAGTCATCTATGGCAAAGGCTTCCAAGCCCTTGAAGAAGCCATCTATCTCCAAGCCCTTGTCGGTAAGCTATATCTCGTCACCCCAGAAGAAGAATATCAAGGTGAGGAGCTTATGCTTGAGTCGCTCCTAAAGAATGACAACGTCACCCTTCTCACAAATACCAAAATTTCAAAAATCCTTGGCGAAAATGCGGTATCTTCCATCGAATGCGAAGGAAAAGAAGGGGTTTTTGAAATCAAAACCGATGTCGTTTTCCCTCTCTTCGGAGAGAAGAGCGCATCCGCTTTCCTTTCACCTTTGAACCTAGAAAGCAATCGCGGCTTCATCAAGGCCGACACCAATATGGCTTCCTCTTGCGAAGGTTTATTCGCAGCAGTGGACATCGTCGATAAGACCCTCCGTCAGGTCGTCACCGCGGCAAGTGATGGCGCCATCGCCGCCACAAGCGCGATACAATATGTGAGAAAGGCGAAAAAATAATGTCTGAAAGCGAAAAGATTAAACTTCTTCTTGTCACCGGTTGCTCTGGCGCAGGCAAAACCACCGTCGCGTCAGTCGCCGAATCTTTAGGCTATTACATCGTCGAGCAAATCCCTTCGTCCCTTGCTTTGTCTCTTATTGATGTTTTCAAAAAAGAGCCACAGACCTATGGCAAGGTCGCTTTGTTCGTCAACCTCGACAAGTTCGAGAGGGTGTATAACGCCATAAAAGAAGAGGAAGGCATTGAGCTAAAGACTTGGGGACTTGATTGTTCTTTCGATGAGCTCATGTCCCGTTTCCGTTTGACCCGTCACATCCACCCATTGCAACCTAAAGGCTATACTTTAGAAGAAGCGATCGGCAATGATAGAACGAACATCGATAAGCTAAGACCTCTATTCGATATCTATATCGACACCACCTCGATGACCGAAAAGTATTTCCGTGCCTATGCCGGAACCATCATCGGAGAAGAGAGATCGAAGCTTTTCGTCTTCTTCTCTTCATTCGGTTTCAAGTATGGTCTTCCAAGAGACAGTGAGATCGTCATCGACGCAAGACTTCTTCCTAACCCATACTGGGTTAAGGAACTCCGTCCTTTGACTGGCCTTGATCAGCCAATCAAAGACTATCTCGAACAGAGTGAAGTCACATCCAAATTCCTTAATGGTCTTTTCGGTAACCTTGACCTCTTCTTTGAAGAGACGATCAAGTAGGGGAAAGGTTTCGTCTCCGTCAACGTCGGATGCACGGGAGGTCAGCACCGTTCCGTCTATATTGCCCAGGCTCTATACGAACATTACAAAGACAAATATAAGTGCAGCATAAACCACCGCGAATTAAGCCGTAACGAGGAGGCCAATTAGTGGCTTCTAAAGAAAGCACATCCTTCGCAAGGCTTGTGAAGGAAGAAAGCGCCAAGGCCGAAAGGTCCGAGTCAGAGAAGAAGGCGCTCCTTTCTTCGTTCGTCCGCATTAACGGTTACCTAAGAATCAGAGGCAAGCAAGAGGGACTCGAGCTCTCTAGCGAAAATAGCGCCATCGCCAAGTGCGTCTACCAATACCTCCATGAACTCTATGGGGTTGATGTTAGATTCGCCTACACAAGAAGCGCAGGTTTCTTAAAGAGGATGGTCTACCACGTCATCGTTGATGATGGGGCAAGCAAGATCCTCGATGACCTTGAGGTCGATTTCTTTAATCCAGAAAGACCAAAGAACGTCATCTCATCCTCTGATGAAGTTGCCGCCTATCTCACCGGAGCGTTCTTAGCAGGAGGCTCCGTCAATAACCCTCATTCCCGCTCATATCACCTTGAGATTTCGGTAAAAGATGAAGGTTTTGCGAGGTTTTTATTAAAAATCTGGTCCAAATATCAGCCACATCCATTCTCTTGCAAACTAAGCAAAAGAAGGAATCAGTTCGTCCTCTATCTCAAAAAGGGCGATGAGATTAGTGACTTCCTCGTCTTACTAGGCGCGAAAGACCAGTGCCTTTATTTTGAGGATGTCCGCGTAAGCCGTGACTTCTCTAGTATCGGCAATCGGCTAAGCAATCTTGATACGGCAAACTATGGCCGTGCAGTGGAAGCCTCCAAACGCCAGATTGAGGAGATTAATCTCATCTTTGAAAGAGAAGGAAAGGAAAGCATCTCCAATCCAAAGCTCTTAGCCTTAATGGAATTAAGACTCAAAAACAAAGACGCATCCCTTGATGAGCTTTCAAAACTCTTAAGCGAAGAACTGAACACCGAGATCTCAAAGAGCAACGTCAACCATCTCATGAGGCATATACACGCGGAAGCGGAGGAGTTAAAGAATGGCAAATAGCAATGATGTCCTTTGGCAGCTTGGCCGCCGCATCGCTTTCCTCAGGAAAGAGAAGAAACTCTCCCAGATCGATTTGGCCGCCGATGCCATGATGGCCAAAAGCTATCTTTCTGAGCTTGAACGCGGGAAAAGGAATCCAAGCGTTCTCGTCCTTAGCCGTCTTGCGGCAGCCTTAGGCACGACTTTGGAAGAGCTTTTCAAAGGAATCGTTTCTATAGAAACGTTACTTCACTAGAAATATGAAACAGAAATATTCTTGCGACACAATCATCCTCGACTTCAATGGGACGATCATCGATGATGCCTGGTATACCAAAGACATCTTGAATGAGATGCTCACCATGCAAGGGCATAAGACAGTCACCCTTGAGGAATACCGCACATACTTCACTTTCCCAGTCTTTGAATATTACAAGAGGGTAGGTTTTGTTCTCCCTCCAGAAGGAAAAGATGACTTCGAAACCCTCGCCAAATACTTCGTTGAGAGATATAGGGAGAAGTTTGGCCTCGTCAAAGTCTTCCCTGACCTTCTTGCCTTCCTCAATAAATACAAGGGGAAGAAGAGCCTTGTTTGCTTAAGCGCTTCAAAACAAGTCGAGCTCATTTACCAAATCAAGATGCTTGGCATTGAAGGATACTTCGATCACATCATCGGCATCAGCGACGTATACGCCTCAAGCAAAGCGGGGGTTGCGAAGGATTTCTTCAGCAAAACCCATCTGGATCCGTCAAAAACCATCTTCTTAGGTGACACTCTCCACGATGATGAAGTCGCCGAAGAAGTAGGGGCGAAAGTAATCCTCGTCGCTAGGGGACATCAAACAAGAGACATCTTGGAGAACGGCTCGAAAGCCTTAATCGTTAACACCCTCGAGGAAGCGGACAAATACATCGAATAAAAAAACGGCACCGTGAGATGCCGTTTTGTTTTTATCTTTTGGCTTAGTTGCCAGAAGTCATGTTATCGAAGTAGCCTCTGATCCAGACGATTGGGGTGCCTTTGTCACCGGAACCGGAGGTAAGGTCGCAAAGGGAACCGATGAGGTCAGCGTACTTACGAGGAGTGGTGCCCTCAGAGGTCATCTTGCCGAAGAGGTTGGCGTCCTTCTCTTTGATGTCGGCAGCGATTGCGGCGCTTAATTCCTCACCAGAGAGGTCTTTGTATTTGCCATCGGCAAGGTATTTGAGCTTGAGCTCGTTTGGAGTCCTGTCAAGGAATGGGGTGTGGAATGGGGAGACCACTGGGTCAGCGAGTTCCCAGATTCCGCCGATTGGATCCTTGAAGGCGCCATCGCCATAGACCATGACTTCGACGGTCTTGCCGGTGAGCTTCTTGATCTCTTCCTGGACTTTCATGACAAATGGCATGCCATCGCGAGGGAAGAGCTTGACTCTATCTTCGTCGGCTTTGTTGGAACCAAGTAAGCCGTGTTCGCTGTTATAGCCAGAACCATTGACGCTATGGGCAAGGATGTCGGAGAGTCCGATGACTTTCTCGGCACCGGCCTTTTTGATGAGCCTGATGGTTCTTGGGGCGGTGTGGATGTCAGCGGCGATGACATTCTTGGTGTATTTGAGAACGGCACGTGGGTCGTTAGCGAGGATGATCTCGCATTCGGCACCTTCGGCCTCAACGAATTCTTTGTAGTAGCCTGGGTAATCCATGCCAGTGAATGGGTGGGTGATGACACCGAAGAGCTTTCTCCATTCCTCAAGGGTGAAGACATCCTTGAATGGATCGACGTTCTTCTCATCGAGAAGGTCGAGGCTGATAAGGCCATTTCCGACCTCATCGCTTGGGTAGCTAAGGACGATGGTGACCTTGCTAGCTCCACGCGCGATACCTTTTAGAAGGAGGCTGAAGCGGTTTCTCGAAAGGATTGGGAAGACGACACCGACGTGTTTCTTTCCTCCGAAGATGTTTTGGATGTCATCTGCGATGTCAGTGACATTCGCATAGTTGCCTTGGGCACGTGCCAAGACGGATTCTGTGACGGCGATGATGTCTTTATCCTCGATTGGAAGGTTATCTTCCTTGCTCGCGGCTAAAACGCTGTCGACGACGATTTTGGCGAGGTCATCGCCCTCTCTGATGATTGGGCAACGGACACCGATCGACATGGTACCAATGTTTCTTTTCATGTGGTGTTCTCCTTAAACGGACGAGTTATTATAGACACTCAATGGCCAATTGTTGACAAATATTTGCAATTTCCGCAAAAAAACTTTGGCAGGCCTCCACTCAGTTTGTAAAGAGGTCTTTTTCAATAATCAAGTGGCTGTCTAACTTCTTTTATATTATAGCCCTTCTTCTATGAAGAAATAATTGCAATCTTCTTTAATAATAGGGTTAGCGCTAGTATAATTACACCGCAGTCTAATAAGGAGGACATGTAAGAATATGTCAGTAAAGGTTGCTATTAACGGGTTCGGACGCATTGGCCGTCTTGCTTTCCGCCAGATGTGGGGCGCCCCAGGCTACGAAATCGTCGCCATCAATGATCTCACCAGCCCAAAGATGCTTGCTCATCTTCTCAAGTATGATTCCGCTCAGGGTCGTTACGCTTTAGCCGATAAAGTCACCTGCAGTGAAGAAGGTGCCGAAGAAGGCTGGATCGCCGTCGACGGCAAGAAGATCCGCATCTATGCCGAAAAAGATGCCAACAACTGCCCATGGGGCAAACTCGATGTTGACGTCGTTCTCGAGTGCACTGGTTTCTACTGCTCCAAAGAGAAGAGCCAGGCTCACATCAATGCCGGTGCCAAGAAGGTCGTTATCTCCGCTCCAGCCGGAAAAGACCTCCCAACCGTCGTTTTCTCTGTCAACGAGAAGACCTTAACCAAAGAAGACAAGATCATCAGCGCTGCTAGCTGCACCACCAACTGCTTAGCTCCAATGACCAAAGCTCTCAATGACGCTTTCCCAATCCAGAGCGGCATCATGACCACCGTCCACGCTTACACCGGTGACCAGATGCTTCTCGACGGCCCACACCGCAAAGGCGATCTCCGCCGTGCCCGTGCCGCCGCTTGCAACATCGTTCCAAACAGCACTGGTGCTGCTAAGGCCATCGGCCTTGTCATCCCAGAGCTCAATGGCAAGCTCATTGGTTCCGCCCAGCGTGTTCCAGTCCCAACTGGTTCTACCACCATCCTTGTCGCTGTCGTCAAAGCCGAAGAGCTCGACGCCGCCAAGATCAACGAAGTCATGAAGAACGCTGCCAAAGGCAATGCTTCCTTCGGTTACACCGAGGAACAGCTCGTCTCCGGCGACATCATCGGCATGACCTACGGTTCCCTCTTTGATGCCACCCAGACCATGGTCATCAAACTCGCAGAAGGTCTCTATCAGGTCCAGGTCGTCTCCTGGTATGACAACGAAAATTCTTACACATCACAGATGGTAAGAACAATTAAGTACTTCGCTGAATTAGGTTAAAAAGTACTTAAAATAAAGGGT
>JAFXLR010000064.1 GCA_017531065.1 Bacilli bacterium | reverse complement strand
GCCTATGACCTTAACAAAGCCTTCGGGAAAACTTTCCTTGAAGTCAACGTTTTCGTCCAAGGCGTCCGCGAGATCAAGTAACAAATGAAATCTATCAACGGCCAGGAGCTCAAGCAGCTCTTCTTATCTGGCGCTAACAACCTTTACAACCACTATCCCGAAGTCGACAAGCTTAATGTTTTCCCTGTCCCTGATGGCGACACCGGCATGAACATGAACCTTACCCTCACTTCCGGTGCCAAAGAAATCGAAAACAAAAACGATAACGATATATCCGTGATCGCCTCCGCTTTCAGCCGTGGCCTCCTTATGGGTGCCCGTGGAAACTCCGGCGTCATCACCTCCCAGATCTTCAAAGGTTTCTCCAATGCCTGCACTGGCAAGAAATCCTTGAACGTCAAAGAATTCGCCAAAGCCTTCGGTTCCGCAAAAGAAACCGCCTATAAAGCGGTCATGCGTCCAGTCGAAGGTACGATTCTCACCGTCATCAGAGAAGCAAGCGCCGCTCTCATCGACCGCGTCAAAGAAAGCTTCACGATTGAGCAAGCCCTTGATGTCCTTCTCGAAGAAGCGAAGAAATCCCTTGCCCACACCCCAGACCTTCTCCCCGTCTTAAAGCAGGTCGGAGTCGTCGATAGCGGTGGCGCTGGTCTTACCATCGTTTTCGAAGGTATGGCGAAAGCCGCCCATGGCAAGTTCGTCGAAAGGAATACCAACCCAGCCAAGGGTGAGATGTCTTCCCCAATCATCGCTCCGGAACAATATGCTGGCGCCCAGCTTTCCGAAGATGAGGAAGGCTATGGCTATTGCACCCAGTTCATCCTCCGTTTAGGAAAGCCAGAGGAAGGAAAGAAGAGCTTCGTTGAGAAGAGCTTCAAGAAATTCCTCACAAGCAATGGCAACTCCGTGGTCATTGTCCGCGATGAGGACATCGTCAAAGTCCACGTCCATACCCTTACCCCAGGAACCATGCTCAACTACGCTCAGAACTATGGCGAATTCCTTACGATCACCATCGAGAACATGAGCGAAGAGCATCACAATATCGAACACGGTGACATTGCTACCGATATGATGAGCAACATCGAGCGTAATAAAGCCGCCAAGAAAGAAGAAAGGCCATGGACCGACTTCGGTGTCATCGCCGTCAGTTCTGGCGAAGGCCTTGATGAGATGTTCAAAGAGCTTGGCGTTGATATCATCGTCAGCGGTGGTCAGACCATGAACCCATCGACCGAAGACTTCGTCAAAGCCGTCAATGAGCTCCACGCCCATAACGTTTACATCCTTCCAAATAACGGAAACATCGTCATGGCTGCCAATCAGGCTGCCGAAGTCATCGATGCGAAAGATGTCAAAGTCAATGTCATCCCATCGAAGACAATCCCTCAGGGCATCGCTTCACTCATGCAGTACAGCACCGAGATGTCCGCCGAAGAGATCGCCGAATCAATGAAAGACGCCCTTGGCATGATCAAGAGCGGCTCCGTCACCTACGCGATCAAAGACACCGACATCAATGGCGTCCATGTCACGAAAGACTATTACATGGGCATGAAAGAGGACAAGGAAATCGTCACTTGCGTCAAAGACAAGCTCGAAGCCCTTAAGTCCCTTGTTGCCTCCCTTATCGATGGCGATTCCTTCGCCTTAAGCGTCTACGTTGGAAAAGATTGCAGCGAGGAAGAAGAGAAAGAAGTTTCAGAATTCCTCAGCAAAACCTACACGGATTTGGAAGTCAACGTCCGTAGAGGTGGTCAACCAGTCTATAGCTTCCTCGTCGGAGTAGAATAAGAAACAATCAATTAGAGCCTCACGAAAAGTGAGGCTTTTTTTTGTACGATTTAGAGCAAGAAGATAAAAACTTAGTGAAATCATTCCTATAGTTGTTATAATCCAAACATTCCTATAAGGAATGAGACAAGACGATGAAAAAACAAGAGTTAAAGATATTCGGATTGATATTCACTGCGGCATTTGCCCTTAGTGGATGCTCTCTTTTTTTCCCAAAGAGTTCCTCTAAAGAAAGCCCTACAGTATCTTCCAAAGAGCAAACAAGCGCCCATTCGACAGCTTCCTCGTTAGAGGACTCGTCAGAAGAATCCGACACCAATCCGATTTCGAAAACCAAATTCCAATATAACTACAAAGACTATTCGAAGCATTCTTACCTCGACTATGACTTCACCCCAAGCGTTGGAAACCCAAGGCTTTTGGTTATTCCTATTTGGTTCACCGATTCCAATCACTGCATCCATGCAAACCACATGGAAGACGTGAGAGAAGATATCCAGACCGCCTATTTCGGAACCGAAGAGGAAACCGGTTGGCAGTCCGTCAAAACCTATTACCACAGAATGTCGCAGGGGAGATGCGAAATCGACGGCGTTGTTTCCGACTGGTACGAGACTGGCGAATCGATGTCCGTCTATGGGAGCGACAGCCAAACGACAGAAAACCTCCTTGTGACCGCGACTGATTGGTAATTCAACCAACCAGATTCCGAGCCACGCTCTTATTTCGACACCGATAAAGACGGTTTCCTTGATGGCGTCATGCTCATCTATGCCGCTCCTGATTTGGTCTCAGCCTATAACGATTGGGATTCCAATAACGACGGAAGGGAAAACTTCTGGGCCTACACCTCTTTTTCCATGTCTCAGCCAAATAAAGAGAATCCAACCCCGAACGCTTTCTTCTGGGCTTCCTATGACTTCATGTATGACACTGGGACAGCCAATGTCAGGACTGGCTTATATTTCTATGGCGGTGGAGACGCCTCGAACTGCAACGTCGACGCCCACACCTTTATTCATGAAATGGGCCATATGTTCGGTTTGCCAGACTATTACGACTACTCAAAGCAATATAACCCTGCTGGCGGATTCAGCATGCAGGACAATAACGTCGGCGGTCATGATCCTTATAGCGCTTTAGCCTTAGGATGGGCTGATCCATATGTTCCTGAAGAATCATGCACCTTGACCATTAGACCGTTCCAAAACGGAGGCCGTGACCTTGTTCTTCTCCAACCATACGGGTTCAACGTCGTTGGTTCACCATTCGATGAATATATCCTCCTTGAGCTATACACCCCAACCGGACTCAATCAGTTCGATTGCGAGCACGCTTATAAAGAATACAGCGGACTTGCCCAAGGCCCAATGGCGACTGGCATCCGTATCTGGCACGTCGATGCTAGGCTCGTCAAGATCAACGATAGGGGCTTAGGAAGGATAACAGTCGATGCTACCCATCCAAAGAAAGTTCCAAACGAAGACGATCTCTACTTCATGATGACGAATACCTATTTCAGTCAGCGTGAGGATATGACCGGACGTCTCTCCGTCTGTGGCACAGGATATTACAACTACAATGTCCTTCAGCTCATCAGGAACGACACCATGACCACTTACCAACCGCAAAACGATTTGGCAGATACCGACCTCTTCGGAAACGGCTCCCAGTTCACCTGCTCCCAATTCAATGGACAGTTCGTGAACGGCAAGAAGCTCAATAGCGGAGATCTTCTTGGCTGGACCGTTAATGTCACGATCACCGGTGAAGGCGCGAATGCCAGAGCCACCCTCCAACTCTTTAGAGACTAACCCGATAGGTAATCGGGTTTTTCTTTTTGTGTTAGAATTAGACGATGGTTCTTTCGAAGTCAAAAAACATGAATTCCGCTCTCGCGAGCATCGGCATCTTTTCCTATGCGGATGTCCTTTCACATCTTCCTCGTAGATATGAGAATTACACCTACACCGAAGAGAAGGTTTCTTATGAAGACAAAGAACATCTCGTCCTAAAAGGAAAGATTAGGGGAGGCGCCCCTCATCCGATGAGATTCGCGAAAAGAACCCTTTATCGTTTCTATTTTGAAACTGTGGGTGGGATGGTTTATCTCATTGAAGCATGGAACCGCACATACTTAGGGAAGATCCTTAAACCTGATACCCTTTACACACTTACAGGAGTCTATGAGAAGAATAGGCACTCAATTTCCTTGGTAAATATCCTCACCGGAGAGATACCTCAAGAAGAAGCGCTCAAACCAGTTTATTCTCTCCCAAATGATATTCAGAATTACGCATTCGTGAGGCTCGTCAAAAAAGCTCTTTTTGAAGCCGAAATAGACGACATCATCCCAAAGACCTATAGACAGAAATATCGTCTCTTGCCTCTTAAAGAAGCGTACCGTTTGGTTCACACTCCAAGGAACTTTGAAGATATCCATCAAGGCATGAGAACGCTTAAGTATCAAGAGGCTCTTCTCTTTGAAATCAAGAACCAAGAAGTACGTGCAGAGAACAAAGCTCTTCAGAAAGACAGAAGGCGTCAAATCAACCGCGAAAAACTAAATATCTTCGTCAAATCCCTGCCGTATTCACTTTCTAGCGACCAACAAAAGGCCCTTGATGAATGTGTGAATGACATGGATAAACAGAGTGTTATGTATCGCCTTTTGCAAGGTGATGTTGGCACCGGAAAGACCCTTGTTGCTGCCCTATGCGGATATGCCAATTACACTAGGAGCGAGCAGACCGCTCTCCTTGCTCCAACCGATTCTTTGGCAAGGCAACATTACGAAACATTAAAGAAACTTTTCGAAGGCACGCATGTCAATGTTGGCCTTCTTGTTGGAGCGATGGAACCAAGCGAAAAAAGAGCGGTACTCCAAGACCTCGAAGACGGCACGATTGATATCGTTGTTGGAACGCACGCTCTCTTCTCCAAAGGCGTCACATATGCATATCTAGGTTTAGCCATCATCGATGAGCAACATAAGTTCGGCGTGAACCAAAGAACCCTTCTTCTCGATAAGGGTGAGCATGCAGATCTTTTGCTTATGAGCGCAACCCCAATCCCTCGTACCTTAACGATGACCATCTATGGCGATCTCGACATCTCAACCCTAACCGAATACCCGCAAGGAAAGAGAAACGTCAAAACCAATTTGACCAAAAGAGGCGATAAGAAAGACGCT
>JAFXLR010000063.1 GCA_017531065.1 Bacilli bacterium | reverse complement strand
GCACCGTGCCGCTCAACGCTACCTTGCGCCAGTATGTGGATGTCATCGCCGACTGCAAACGCAATATCTTCGTGGTGGTGGACGACCAGCATAAGTTTGTGGGACTGTGCCTAAATGGCCAACACCGATAAGGAGGGCGTTAGCCTGGGAGCTATAGCCAAGGAAGTTCTCGAGAGTCTCGATGAGCTTATCGATATTCCTTCCTTTTTTAGGACGGCCCGCTTCATTGCTGACGAGCTGAAGATCTTTTCTGATTTGCTCTTCGCTATAGCCAAGTTCTTTGGCGATGAGAGGCGAAGAAACGGAGGTATACCCCTGCTCCTTGAGTTGGCGGAGGTATTTGAGATAAATCGGATATCTTTGGAGTTGGTTTTTCGAATACTTTTTCATAACTGGTTTACCGATTTACCGATTATACTTAAGGCACTTGCTTTTGTAAACAAAAAAGTCACCGATTTACCGATTCAGTGACTCTTTGTTATTTGCAATACTCAGGAAGCTCCTTGACGATCCCTTTCTTGAAGAGCTTTTTGAAGATTTTGGTGGCCAGTTTCTTGTCCTTTTTCCGAGGGTAGAGAGTTGGAAAATCTTTCCCTTCTTTGATGTCTTCCACCGCCGCGTTAAGCATCTCTTCCATGGCATCGACCATACGAGGGAGAGCGAACTCCTTTGAGAACTCAAGATAACGACTTGAGAGCTGCCTCTTTTCCTGACGGTTCTCATACATGAAGTCGATGCGGTCGCATAGGCTATCCGCGTCACCGGCTTTGAAGACGCATTCCTTATCGTTAAGGGAGAAGGATTTGGTCGCGGATTCGTCAGAATCGCTGACGACTGGGACCGCGCCACAGGCAAAAGCCTCGATGCAGGAGATTCCTTCGATCTCATATGTGCTGGCGTGCACATAAAGGTCGGTGTAATTAAGAACTTCACGGAGTTCATCTTGCTTGCAGAATTTGATGATAAGAGGATTCGCAAGTTTGACTCTTTTTGCGAGTCTCTCGTACTTTTTCTTATTTTGTCCTGCTCCGCAAAGAATGATTTGGATGTATTCGTTGAAGCGTGATTTAGCGACGGCTTTGATGATAAGGTCCTGCCTTTTCTCATTGGCAAGACGGCCAACCATCGTGACGACGAATTTACCAGCTAGCTCCTGAGGTTTTTGGATTTCGATCGGATGGAAGAAATCGGAAACGCCATTGGAGATGACATGGTATTCGTTTCTCTCGTAACCATGGTTCTTGAGGGTAGATGCGATCATCTCGGAAGGACAATGGATGCGTTTGGTGTTCTTATAGATGTAATCGTTGAAGGCGCTATATAAGACGTTGTTTGGCCAAGCCTTTGTCCCAAAACCGAGAGCGCTTGTGATGTTCTGAGGCTGCATATGGAAAGCGCCTGTGACTGGCTTATGAAGAGCCTGGGCAATAAGTCTTGTCTTATTGGCTAATTTGAATGGCAAGAAATAATGGACGATGTCCGCCCACTCAACTGCCTTATATAAGATTTCGTAATCGATATGGCCGAAATTAAAACCCTCTTTCTCGATGATCCACTGGAAGAAAGGGAAACGGAAGTTCTTTAAACCTATATAGTTAGGGTCGTCTTTGGTTTGTTCATCACCAACGCCAAGAATCTTCACTTCATGTCCGCGCTTACGGAGCTCGTCGGCAAAGCGAACGCAGGTTGCGCTTGTGCCATTGGTCATCTTGTTTGCGCATTCTAGGACGAAGAGGATTTTCATTGGGGTAATCTTACTACTTTTTGACCAAAAAGAATAGACGTGTTCTTTAAAGAACAGAGTTTGCCTATTTTTCGCTCAAAACAAAAAGAAAAAAGCCCCATTACAGGGCTTATTCACGCTAGGGTCTTAGAATTTGCCATCAAGTTCGTCATCCATGACAACGGAGCGGCCGCATTTTGGACAACGCTGAACGGTGCCTTTGTAATATGAAGCGCCACAGTGTTTACACTTCTTCATGACAATCGATTCAGGATTCTCAATCTTTTGCGCGGTCGCGTATTGCTTCGCTTTGACCTGGCTCACGATGACACTAGTGATTGCAAAAGCAACAAAGAGTTCCCAAACGATCGTGAACACAAGCATCTCTGGCTCGATATAGAAAGTGTCGTTAAGGAGATCTGGAATGATCAAATTGAAGGAATCGATGAGGGATTCGCCGACGCTTTTATCGGAATCGAGGCAAGAACCGAGGCTGTGGTTGAACCTGTCGGTGACGTTTTCGAAAAGGATCGAATCGGTATTGTTCCCCTGAATCCCTTCGAAGGCCCAATGTCCTTTGTCCGTGCCTTCGTCGCAGGAATAGACGATGAGCCAGTGGTTTTCATCGCCAAAAAGTTCGACGTATTTATTGAAAGCGTAATCTTCGAGGGTTTGGCTAAATAACCAATTATCTGACGCCCAACGTTCATTATTGACGGTATAAACAGACGGGATAACTCCGGAAGTCTTTTGGAATTCCGAGAAGACCGACATGAGCTCTTCCTCTTCCAAAGGAGAGAGAACTCCTGCGTTGTCGATTATCTTAGCGACGTTATCATAAGGCGAAAGGGAATGCGCACGAAGAGGCGTAGGATGCTTTGGCGCCGTAGCGAGCATGATGCCTATTGGGGCAAGGGCAAAAATGGCTAAAACGATATAAGGCACGGCACCAGCGCCTTTAGGGAACTTGGTGATGTTGACCGTGCTATAGACGATATGCGGAACTCCGGCCCTTGTGTAATAAAGCCAAGCTGAGCTTCCTGGGATTGGGGTTCTCGAAATCAAAGGATGATTGGAACCACCACCACGTCCGTAATGGTGTCCGCTGAATCCGCCTCCGTGAAAGCCCCCACCATGGAAGCCGCCTCCTGATGAATGTGGCATACTAGTTTTCTGTTCTTTTTATGGGGTCCGAATCGTAATTGGCCGCCGATAAAGATTATAAATCTTAGCGTGATATTTGAAACACTTTATAGTGTTTTTGGGCCAATAATTTCGGTAGGGACACATTTAAGAAGTATTTTTGTAAAGAAAAATGAGCACAATTCTTCGCTTTATCGCTCTTTTTGGGTTGTGAGCGTGCCCGCGAAAGGCTAAAATGCCTTATATGCTTTTGACAATCATCCATGGGTTGGTCTCACTAGGCATCAGTGCTTGGTTTGGCTATCTCTTCTATACCAATTTAGGTCCTTGGTACTCCCTTATCGCCATTCCTTTGGTCGTACCGATTTTCTATATCCTTTATCTCCTCGTCCTCACCATTCTTTTCATCTATGCAGCCTTAATCAAAAACAAGAAGGCTCCTGATCAACCAAGCAGATTCTACCTCTGGCTCCTTCGCCAGAATGACTATCTCCTCATGAGCGTCCTCCGCGTCAAGATCATCATGCGCGGACAAGAGCTTCTCCCAAAGGGACAGCGTTTCCTTATCGTCACTAACCACCGCTCAAACTTCGACCAGATGGTCATGATCAAAGCCCTCAAAGAGCATCCGATGATCTATGTCTCAAAACCTGAGAACTTCAAGATGCCGATCGCTGGCCCATTCATCAAAGCCGCCGGTTTCATCCCAATCGATAGAGAAAACCCAACCGAAGGCATTAAGTCTATCGTCAAGGCAATTGACCTCATCAAAGAAGACAAAGCCTCAATTGCCATCTCCCCAGAAGGAACGAGAAACAAGGGTGACGACATCCTTCTCCCATTCCATCCAGGTTCATTCCAAACCGCAGTCAAGAGTTCCTGCCCTATCGTCATCGCCTCGCTTAACGGCACGGCCCAAATCCATAAGAGAGCCCCTTGGAAGAAGACAAAGGTCTACTTCAACATCCTTAGGACCCTTTATCCTGAGGACTATGCGGGAATGTCCACGGTCGATTTGGCCAAATTATCCATGAACCTAATAACAGAAAAACTAAATGAGGAGGGTTTAATGTTATGAAGAACTATTTGCTTTTCAATCCTTACGCCGACGGCGGAAAGGGAAAAGAGAACGCTGAGGCGCTTCTCCCAGAGATCGCCAAGCGTTTTGAGAATCCTGAGACTCTTTCGATGGTCGATCTCGATACCGAGAAGTTCATGAAGGGCCTTGAGAAGGACGACAACGTCGTCATGCTTGGAGGAGATGGCACTCTCAACCACTTCATCAACAAAGTTGATGTCGAGAATCTTCCATGCAACTACTACCTTTATCCAAGCGGAACCGGAAACGATTTCCTTAACGATATCAAAGAGGGTGACAAAGAGAATGAGCCATTCTATCTTTTGAACCCATATCTCAAGAAGCTTCCAATCGTTGAGATCGAAGGAAAGAAGTACCGCTTCATCAACGGTATCGGATACGGCATCGATGGCCAGTGCTGCGTCGTCGCCGAAGAAAAGAAGAAAAAAGGCGAGAAAGTCGACTATGGCAAGATCACCGTCGGTCTTCTCTTCAAAGGATTCACCCCAAGAAACGCGACCATCAAAGTCGATGGCGGTGAGGAAATCCACCTTAAGAAAGTCTATATCTGCAGCACCATGCACGGCCGTTTCTATGGCGGAGGCATGAATGTCGCCCCAGAGCAGAAGCGTAACTCTGGCACCCTTACCCTCGCCACTATCTTCGGCAAAGGCAAGCTAGGAACCTTGTTACTCTTCCCAACTCTCTTCAAAGGAACGCACGTCAAGAAATATCCAAAGAACGTCAAGATCATCCCAGGCAAACGCTTCGAGGTCTCTTATGACACCCCATGCGCCCTTCAGATCGATGGCGAGGTTGTGAACGACGTCAAGAAGTTCACCGCTTATATCCCTGAATAAGAGATAAAAAAGCAAAAGTCCCTGCAAAACGGGACTTTTTTTCATTTATTCGTCGTAGATTTTGCTTCTATGGCCAACGTTCAAGACGAGAACGATAACCCTGTCATCTTCGATCTTGCAGATAACTCGATAATTGCCGATTCGGTAACGCCACTGTCCAGATCGGTTGGAAGTGAGCCCTTTTCCATGAACTCTTGGATTCTCACATCCATCTATGTTCTTTTTCATCCAAGCATAGATTACGCGAGAAACGGAATTATCGAGTTTCAGTAAGTCTTTGAGGGCTCCTTTGGAATACTCGAGCTTATAAGACTTCTTCATAGTATTCCGAGCTTTTTCGCCACTTCTTCACTTGAATAGGTCACAGGGTCTTTGAGGTATTCGGCATACGCTTTAT
>JAFXLR010000062.1 GCA_017531065.1 Bacilli bacterium | reverse complement strand
TTTCTGAGCTCAATTAGTCTGTTTGCGATTTCGATGTTCATTCTTTTGTCCTCCGACAGGCACTAGATTAAAGAAGTAACCGGTTGCGTACTACCAAGTCTGGTTTGCACTTCAGCAACTATCGGTTGCGGAAATAGAAATATCCAGTATTTGCGGTGGTTTTTGAACCAAAAATATTTTACAAAAATAAAAAATTTTTTCAAAAACTTTAGAAGTATTTCTTGTAAATATTATTGAGCCCCATTATTGAACTAAGATACGCGCTTAAATATAATTTAAGGAAGGTATGGAAAAGAACGTTAAACTAACCATAAACGACATCTACAACCGTCGTTTCGAAAAAGATGTCAAAGGCTATAACCCAGATGAGGTTGATGCCTTCCTCGATGAGATCATCAAGGATTATGACGCCTACGAGAAGGCGCTCGCATCTCTTGAGGATGAGGTAGACAAACTCAACAAAGAGCTCTCTTCCAAAACCAATGACGTCTCCACTCTCGCCAAGAGAGCTATGGACGCCGAAAGCAAGGCCAAGGAGCTTGAGATCCAAAACGCCTCGCTCAACAACAAGTTCGCGGGCATCAAGCCAGGCGAAACCATAACCGCGGAGAATCTTGAGTACATTCAGAAGATCCACGATTATGAAACCTTCCTGTATCAGCAAGGTTACGACGTGACCAAGATCAGGAAGAACAACAAATAAGAAACATTCCGACCCAGGCGACTACTGGGAAACTAGAGGAAAGTCCATGCTCGCACACCCTGTGATGGATGTAGTGATTGCGCTAGGCCAATAAATAAGCCTAGGCACGTAGGAGTACGTGACGGCGGATGAACATCTCCCGTAGATGGGAATCCATAAAGTGCCACAGAGACGAGCTTGTTAGCGATAACAAGATGAAACGTTGGTAAACCCCACAAGCGAGAAACCCAAATTTGGTAGGGGAAGAAGAAGGAGAGAACCGAATCGAATTCTTCCAGAGAAATCTGAGATTAATTATCGCCCTCGACAGAACATGGCTTATCGGGTCGGAAACTCACTAGCAACAAAAAAGAAGGAGACCAATGAACTTACCTACGAAATTAACACTTAGCCGTATCGTGATCGTCGTGGTCATGCTCATTGGCTTATTCACCTGCGACATCCTTCATGAGGCTGGCGTTCTTACCATGCCAACCCTTGGCCCAGTCAATGTCGCCTATCTTATCTGCTTCGTTCTTTTCATCATCGCTTCGATCACTGATGCCTTGGATGGAAAGATCGCCAGAAAATATAACCTCGTCACCGATATGGGCAAATTCCTTGATCCAGTCGCTGACAAACTTCTCGTTAACTTAACCCGTATATATTTAGCCCTTCCTCATTTTGGGTTAGCTAATCAGGCGACGATTCCTCTCTTCTGCGTCATCATCATGATCGGCAGAGACCTCATCATCGACGCCTTTAGACTAGCAGCCGCTTCAAAAGGCTCCATCCTTGCCGCGAACATCTTCGGTAAGCTCAAAACCGTCTTCCAGATGGTCGCCATCCCAATGGTTCTCCTCAACAGTTGGCCATTCGCCTACTTTGATGCAGGTTGGAACAACTACCTCAGAATCTGCAACATCGCCGTCTACCTTGCTACCGCGATGTCGCTCCTCTCATTAATCATTTATCTCAAGCAAAACTGGCATATTTTGACTGAGGAGAAACAAAAATGATCAATCTTGAGAAAGCGAAGTCCGTCCTTAAGGCCCTCGAAGAAAAAGGACTCACCCTTGGCTCTGTTGAGTCTCTCACAGGGGGATTATTCGCTTCCACGATTTGCTCCGTTCCTGGAGCGAGCAAAGTCTTCAAAGGCTCATTCATCACCTATGCGACGAGCATGAAGATCGACTTCCTCAACATCAACAAGGACTTCATCGACAAACATGGAGTCGTCTCAAAAGAGGTCGCTAGAGAGATGGCCATCATTGGCCGTCATGGCCTTGAAGTCGATGTCTGCGTCTCCTTCACTGGCAACGCCGGACCAACCAAAGAAAAAGGTAAGGCCCCCGTCGGACGCGTAAATATGTGCGTGTCCACACGTGAAGGCTATGTGAACATTGAGAAGAACTTCAAACTCGAAAGAAACGAAATGAGAGAAGAGTGTGTAAATTCGATGCTCGACGCTCTCGAAGAAATTTACGGAAAATAAAAAAATCGGGACAAAGTTCCCTATATATAAGGTGGAGGTCATTAAATATGGCAAAAGCTAAAGAAACGCAAACCCAAACCAACAGAGACGAAGCTCTCGCCTTAGCCATCAAGAACATTGAGAAAGCATATGGCAAAGGATCCGTCATGAAACTCGGAGATCGCCCACACGTTGATGTGGACGTCATCCCTTCCGGTTCCCTTCTCATTGACAACACCTTAGGTGTCGGCGGTTATCCAAAAGGACGTATCGTCGAGATCTATGGTCCAGAGAGCAGTGGTAAGACCACTCTCGCCCTTGAAGCAGTCGCCCAAGCCCAGCAAAAAGGCGGACGCGCTGCCTATGTCGATGCTGAACACGCAATCGATCCATCCTTCTTTGCGCGCACGAATGGTCACAGGAACACCGTGTTCATCTGATCCGCAGACGAACAACACTTCCTGACCCTTCAGACGCAGATAGCGGGCAT
>JAFXLR010000061.1 GCA_017531065.1 Bacilli bacterium | reverse complement strand
GGAGCGGCGTTCTTAGTGGCGAAACGAACCGATGAACCGATGATGAGAGGGAGATACATGAAAAGTATCGCTCCGGTTGCAACGATAGCAACCATCTTGTTTGGCTTGAAAGAAGCGTGCCAGTATTCGATTTTGGCGCCGAATTTATTAGGATCCTGGATAGGTTTCTTGAAGATGCGGTTATTCTCTCTGGCCTTGTTCCACTGCTCGAGTTCTTCGTTAGAGATGCCAATCTTGCTGACTTCATAGAAGAATCCGCCAAGAGAGATGGCGAGAATGATAATGGGAAGAAACATCCATGCCGTCCAACCAACGGCAAGGCCGATGATGAGCCACACGAGCGTGGATGCGCCATTAATGACATACAAAATGATCGAACGTTTCGAAGAATAGATTGGATTGGTGATGAATTCCTTGATCTTGGTGAAAAAGGAGGAGGATTCCTTGGCTGGGGCTTCGCCAACTTTTTCGGCAGGTGGGACGGCTATCGGAGCGACGGCTAAAGGCGCGCCGCACTTAGCGCAAAACTTAGCATAACTAGGATGCTCGGCCCCGCATTTATTGCATTTCATATCTCGTTAATTTCATTATAGGGTGAAACGTAATGAAAGCAAAGGAGATACCCAAAACGTATAAGAAAAAGCGGGGCTTTTAAACCCCGCTTGATAGGAGACTATGGATTAGTCTTCGTCGTCGTCGCCATCGGCGCTGCCATCGCTAACGTAGTTAACGAGATCGGCGGCGTAATCGCGATTGTCGACTGGAGCTCCAGCGGTCAAACCGGCTTTGCCGCAGACATCATCGATGAGCTGCTTGGCACGTTTGACGGAGAGTCCGCTTCTGACCTTGAAGCAAAGAGGAATGTCTTTGTAAAGGTTCTTGTGGCCAACGTCCTGGACTGGGATTGGGGAATCAGCGTAGTCCTTTGGATCGAGGGCGAAGTAGAGCTTGAGGCCTTTTCCGACCATGTTGATACGGAAGTAGGTCTTGGTGTGGAGACGGAAGGTGTCACCACCATTGGCAACACGGCTCTTAAGGCCATAGCCGAGGGCGTAGGCTTTGAGTTCGTTGTAGTTGTCTTTCATATCCTGGGTGGCGGCGGTCATCTTCTCGGCGAAGGAGAGACGGACCACTGGAGCGGCTGGCTCAGGTGCTGGCTCTGGAGCTGGCTCTGGCTCTGGTTCAGGCTGTGGCTCTGGCTCTGGCTCAGGTGCTGGCTCTGGCTCTGGCTCAGGCTGTGGTTCGACTTCTTCGACAACAGCGATGTTCTGGAGATATTTGGCGAGTTCTTCGGCGACGATGGAACGGACTTCCTCAGCGGAGAGCTCTTCTTTTGGCTCTTCGGCTTTTGGAGCGGCTCCGAGTTCTTCGCGGATGATTTCGCGGACTTCCTGGGAGGTGAGGCCAGCTTCGGCTGGTTTGACGGCACCTTCGACTTCCTCTTTGATCATTTTTCTGAGGTCGTCGGCGGTCATGACGTCTTCGTTAGATTCTTCTGCTTCTGGCTCCGGTTCTTCATCTTTGCCAGTGTAGTATTCAGCAAGTTCTTCCTGGATGACTTCGCGGGCTCTTTCATCGGTAAGAGGCTCTAATTCCTCTGGATGCTCGCGATCGTCGAGTTCTTCGCGGATGATGGCACGAAGCTCTTTGGCGGTAAGAGGCCTATCCTCGTCTTCACATTCGCATTCGCACTGGCATGGCTCTGGCTCTGGTTTTGGCTCAGGCTTTTGCTCATGACAATGGCATTCTGGGTAGTGATATGGCATTGGGGCGCCATTATAGAAGTTCTGAATGATGTAAGGTCCGGCTTTTTCGGAATGCTTATCGTCTTCTTCTTCGCATTCGCATTCTTCTTCGTCTTCTTCGTATTCGTCGGCATTCTCTTCATCAGCAGCGGCGGCTTTCTTCTTCTTTTCTTTGGAAAGGGCCTTAGTGGATTTGATGATGGCGACAAGGCCAAGGATGTAGGCGGCGACGAGAGCTAAGATGAAGACAAGGGCGCAAAGACCAACGCCTTTATCCCATTCACTCTTGAATAAGGTATCGCCAAGGCAGCCGAAGACATCGTGGAAGTAATGCATCTCGCCTTTGATGGAGATGCTTCCCTCAAAGAGGGCACCTTTGAAGGCACCGCCTTCTTTAAGTGGAACGAGGGCAAGGGCTAAAAGGATGACGGTGAATCCCGAGGCAAGAAGCCAAGCGAGGTTTGGAATTAAATGGATAGGTTTCTTCTTGACGATGAGAAGGACAAGGTTGATGATCCAGAAAACAATAAGGAGCACGAGGGCTGCGATAATGATGACATCAACGATGACGGCCATAAAGACATACTTCGGCATGAAATCCATGTTTCCGAAGGTGAACGCTGTCTCTAAAGCGCCTCCTATTCCACCTAAGTTAGTGAGGAGATCCCATCCAGTCTTGGTGCAGTCATTTGCCAAGGTTGGAATCATGAAGTAGGCTGCGACACCGACGGCCATAAAGACGACCGAAAGAATCGCAAGTACAAAAATTGGAGCTTTTGATTTTTTCATATACTATTTCCCCTTTGTAGTTATCTTAGGACCAAATTGTTAAGAAAAAAAGTAAAATAATCGGTTTTTGTAGGGGATATTTGATATTTTTTATCGTTTTAGACCAGTTTTGAGTAGGCTTTTATGGCTTTAGGGCAAACTTCGACCAAAATTTTTCCCGAAGGACCTTTTTCGCCATCAAGGCACCAATATTCAGATGCGGGCGCATCTATAGAACACTCGCTAATTGTAAAAGGATCGATGTTTTTGAACGGAATATAGTGTAAAAGTCCATTGAACAAACCCTTGTCTGTGAGATAGAGCTCAAACTTACCATCATCGTAGTCGCATTGCTTGTTTACCTTGAATCCGGCCATATGGGTTCCGTTCATGATCATTAAAAACGGCGACTCTCCTTCTAACTCTTCCTTATCGGTTTTGACCTTGTAT
>JAFXLR010000060.1 GCA_017531065.1 Bacilli bacterium | reverse complement strand
CGGGTATAGAGGTGCGGCTGGAATACGCCGATCAGCGTGCGCTCCGGATAGAGTTTGCGGATGGAGTCGATGGCTGTTGCTATCTCTTGCGGATGGTGGGCATAGTCGTCTACTTGGTCACTAAGGGATTTGCTCTCAACGTTTTCTCTGTTGAATATAGCGCCTCTGGCATGGCCTCCACGGTTGTATTGGCCCTCTACCTTGTCGGCAATGGCGTCTTCGGATTCCTCGCGGCAAGAAAAGTGGTGGGAAGCAGAAAGATCCTTTGCATGGCTTTTGGCCTTTGCTCCCTCATCCCATTCATCTTCATGGCCATTGGATTCATCACCCTCCAAGGTATGGAATACAGATGGTTCCCATACGCGATGATGGTTCTCATCGCCGTCCTCTTCCTTCTCCGTCACAAGATCACTCAGGATGGTCTTACCGGCATCAAGAACCGCTCTGCCTTCGATGATGACATCAAAGAGAAGGTCAACAATGCGAGCAAATACAAAGCCGTCTATCTCATGTATTGCGATATCGACGATTTCAAAGCCATCAACGATAACTATGGACATAGCGTCGGAGACGAAGCCCTTTCCTTCTTCGGCAAAGCCCTTCACGAGGAAGCCGATGCCATCCACGCCAACGCGTTCCGTATGGGCGGAGACGAATTCTCCGTCATCTTCTGCCGTCAGAGCATGAAAGAGATCGACAACTTCATCAAGAGAATCTGCGAACGTGCTGAGAAAACGGAATTTACCTTCAATTTGAAATTCTCATTCGGCATCGCCAAATATGTCGAAGGAATGTCCGTCATCGATTTCCTCAATCTTGCTGACCGCGAGATGTACGAGCAAAAGAGGAAGTCCGAGGCAACTCGCAACTAACAAAAAGCGCCCTGTTATGGGCGTTTTCTTTTGCCTCAGATATTTTTATTAAAATATTGCTCGACTTTTCCATAAATGAGAGTAGAGTACACGAGGGATAAATTTATGTACGATTTAGTTATCATTGGAGCCGGCCCAGCTGGCATCTTTACTGCTTTTGAACTTTTAAGAAGAGGAACCAAAAAGAAGATCCTCATGGTCGAAAAAGGCCACGCCGTCGAGCATAGGCATTGTCCTAAGGACAAGATCGGACACTGCATCAAATGCGATCCATGCGCTATCACGACTGGTTTCAGCGGAGCAGGCGCTTTCTCAGATGGAAAGCTTTCGCTTAGCCATTCCGTAGGCGGAGAGCTTCCAGACCTCATCGGTGCCGATAGAGTCCAAAGCCTCATCGAATACACCGACAAGATTTATCTTGAGTTCGGCGCTGATAAACACATCGAAGGAAGCGACACCAACAATCCAGAAGTTAAGACAATCAGAAGGCACGCCATCGAAGCAGGCCTTCAGCTCATCGATTGCCCAATCCGTCACCTTGGAACCGAAAAGGCCCATGATCTTTATCTTGCCCTCGAAAAATATCTCCAAGAACATGGCGTCGATATCATCTTCGACAGCGAATGCTATGACCTCATCCTCAAAGGAGGGGAGGCCAAAGGAGTCAAACTCCGTAAATACCACACCAATGAAGAACGGGTCGTCGAATGCAAAGACGTCGTCATCGCCGCTGGCAGAAGAGGCGCCGATTGGCTCGAGAAGATTTGTGCCAAATACGATATCGCCCACAAACCTGGCCCAGTCGATGTCGGTGTCCGTGTTGAGGTCCGTAACGAAGTTATGGAAACCCTCAACAAGACCCTCTACGAAGCCAAGTTAGTCGGCTACCCAGGACCATTCAAAGACAAGGTCCGCACTTTCTGTCAGAACCCTGGCGGATTCGTCGCCCAAGAGAACTACGATGATGGCCTCGCCGTCGTCAATGGCCACTCATTCAAAGAGAAGAAGAGCGAGAACACCAACGTCTCGATTCTTGCCTCCCACAACTTCATGGAGCCATTCGATCAGCCAATCCAGTACGCTGAGAGATTTGGTGAGCTCACCAACATGCTTGCGACCGGACACATCCTCGTCCAGCGTTTTGGCGACATCCTCGATGGCAAACGCACTTGGCCAAAAGAGCTTTCCCGCTCTAACCTCACCCCAACCTTAAAAGATGCGGTGGCAGGTGATATCACAGCCGCCCTCCCATACAGAACCATGACCGACATCATCAACTTCATGAAAGCGGTCGACCACGTTGTCCCAGGATTTGCTGGACGCGAGACTTTGCTCTACGCCCCAGAGATCAAGTTCTATAGCAACAAGGTCAAAATGGACGATAGGCTTGCCACGAACGTCAAGCACCTCTATTGCCTTGGCGATTCCTCTGGCTGGACCCGCGGTCTCATGATGGCTAGCGTCATGGGTGTCTACTGCGGACAGATCCTTTCCGAAATCGAAAAGCAAGAGGATAAATAAACGAATATGCGCTCTTCAGGTATCCTTCTTCCCGTGAGCGCTCTCCCTTCCGACTATGGAATCGGCGATTTCGGTCGGAACGCTTTTGAATTCGTCAAGCTCCTTAAGGAAGGCGGATTCAAACTTTGGCAGATTCTCCCTCTCAATCCTTTGGGCTATGGTCACTCGCCATATCAGCCTTTCTCAAGCTACGCGATTGATGAACTCTATTTCGATATCGCTTCTTTGAGCGAGGAGAAAGTAGAACCTTCCTCCAAGATAAATTACGAGGAAATCGCCTACAAAAAGCATGAAATCCTTTACAAATCCTTCATGGATTCCAAAGAGAAAGACCATAAGAAGACCCTTTCATTCTTAAAGAAAAACGAATGGGTCAAAGCCTGGTCACTCTTCATGATGCTTAAGAGAAAGAACTCAATGGCCGCTTGGCATACTTGGCCAAAAGAAGACCAAGAAAGCATCGATCACGACACCTTGGAACTCACTCCTGAAAGGGAATATGAAATCTGGGTTCAGATGAAGCTTTATGAGCAGTGGATTGCCATCAAGAAGTTTGCTAACAGAAACGGCATCCGCATCATCGGAGACGTTCCTTTCTATGTCGGCTTTGACTCTTGCGATGTCTGGGCCAACCAGGATTCATTCCTTTTAGATGAGCACACCAAAGAACCAACCTTCATCGCAGGCGTACCTCCGGATTATTTCAGCGCGGATGGTCAAAGATGGGGCAACCCAATCTATAACTGGGACCTCTTTGAGAAGAACGGTTTTTCCTTCCTCTTCAATCGTCTTAAAGGAAACGCTTCATTATATGATGTCGTGAGGCTTGACCATTTCAGAGCCTTCGACACCTTCTGGAAGATCCCTTCCTCTTGCCCAACCGCCAAAGAAGGCGAGTGGATTGAAGCGCCTGGACATAAGTTCTTCGACCTTCTAAAGAAGAAACTAAAGAAGACGGAAATCATCGCCGAAGACCTCGGTGAGCTTCGTCCTGAGGTCTATACTCTTCGTGACGCCTATAACTTCCCAGGAATGAATGTCCTCGAATTCACTTTCGAAGACGTCAATTTCGATGATAAGAAAGATAACATGGTCGCCTATATCGGTACCCATGACAATGACCCATTTGAAGGCTTCGTCGAGAAGATGAGCGAAGAGCAAAAAGGGAAATGGCTCCTTGCCCTTAAGGGATATGAAGGGGAGTCATTAAGAGAAAAGGTCATCGATTATCTTCTCGCCCTTCCTGCCAAATATGCGATCATCTCGATGCAGGATGTGCTAGGGCTTGGCTCAGAGACAAGGCTCAACACCCCATCGATCATCAATGGCGATAACTGGACTTGGAAGATGGAAGGTTTTGATAAGTTCATCGCCCTTCTCCCTAAACTCAAAGAAAGCAATAAGCGTCATAAGCGTTAATTCTCTTATTTGTTAAATTCTCTCTTGTGGTAGACGAGTCACTTGACTATAATAACGAAGCGCCTCTATAGAGGACATGAGTTAATGGGTAGTTAGCTCAGCTGGGAGAGCATCTGTTTGACGTACAGAAGGTCAGGGGTTCGAGCCCCTTACTACCCACCAATCTTCAAGAATAGCCTTACTCGTTAAGGCTTTTTTCTTTTTTTCTGCGATAAATGAAACTAGAATGTAAATAACAAAAGGAGTCTACATATGGCTAAACCAGCACCAAAAGCAAAGCCAGCTGCGGCTAAAAAACCAGCGAAACCACAAAAAACAGAAAACCTTCCGTGCGACAATAATCGTTAATTATTGGAGAGATTTGACAAAGACAGCTTTTACGGTACGTT
>JAFXLR010000059.1 GCA_017531065.1 Bacilli bacterium | reverse complement strand
CGCGACGATCACCGTGCTTCCCGCGACCCTGGCCGTGACCGCCAACGACGTCACCCGCGCCTACGGCATGCCGAATCCGCAGTTCTCGTATGAGATCGCGGGCTTCGTGCTCGGCGAAGACGCGAGCGTCATCGAACAGGAACCGACGGTAAGCTGTTCGGCCAACGCCGCATCCGTGCCGGGCGACTACGCCATCTCCGCCTCCGGCGCACTCGCCGCGAACTACGCATTCCAGTACTTGGACGGCACCCTGACCGTCACGAAGGCCTCCGCGCAGGGCGGCGGCAGCCAGGTCGCCGCCGTCGGCGCCATCACCTACGGTCAGTCGCTCGGCGAACTGCCGCTCGACGGCACATTCTCCGACGAATCGGGCAACGCCGTCCCCGGCGAACTCGCCTGGAGCGAGCCGGAGAGCCACCCCGCCTGCGCGACCGCCACGGCGGAGTGGACCTTCACCCCGCAGGACCCCGAATGCTACGATGCCATCTCCGGCACCGCGGCGATCACCGTGCTTCCCGCGACCCTGGCCGTGACCGCCAACGACGCCACCCGCGCCTACGGCACGCCGAACCCGCAGTTCTCGTATGAGATCGCGGGCTTCGTCCTCGGCGAGGACGAACGCGTCATCGAACAGGAACCCGCAGTCACCTGCGAGGCCACCACTGCATCCGTGCCAGGCGACTATGCCATCTCCGTCTCAGACCCCGGCTACAAACGGTTCGAAAACGCCATGCTCGGGGGAAAGGATTTCGTGTTCCGAGGTGCCCCTCACATGATCGTGGTCGCCACTCCGAAGAACGCCCCGTGCGGCAAATTCGACTGCTCCATCGCCCTCACGCAGTTCGACCTCTACGCGCAGAGCCTCGGCGTCGGCACCTGCTGGTGCGGATTCGCCTACTATGCGTTCACGCTGAACCGCGGCATGCGCTCCCTGCTCCATCTTCCGCCGGAATACAAGGTCGGCGCGGTCATGCTGTTCGGTCCGCCCGCCGTGGATTACCCCCGCGCGACCGATCCCGAACCGTACCGGATCATCCGCCCGTAAACGCCCTGCATCCGCCTTTTCAGAGGCGCACGCCTTCCCCGAGCCCGTTTTGCGAAAAAAAGCCTGCATTTACGCATGGCGACAAAAAACCAAGGCTTCTTCTTCATGGCTGCTGTGGGCCTTGCTCTTGCTGGCCTCTCCTTTTCCTTTGCCCTCACTTTGATGTGACCATCATGTTCAATAACAGCAACATCTATCCTGAGGCGGAATATAACAAAAGGCTCGAAGAATTAAAGAGACTCCTCACGTATATGAAGAGTGATTTCAATTTTGATGTTGGCCTCGTCGTCACTCCATATGACAACGATGAATTCGATAAGGATCTCGCTCCATATAAGGACGAGAGAGAAGGTGGCCGCCGCTGCATGATCTGCTACCGCAAGAGAATGGGTGAAGCTTATGACTATGCTGAAGAGAATGGCTTTGATTATTTCACCACAGTCATGACCGTCTCACGCCAAAAGAATTCCCTCATCCTCAATAGCATTGGCAAAGAACTAGAAGCCAAACATTCCAAAACCAAGTACTTCTATAGCGATTTCAAGAAGGATGATGGCATAGAAAAAGGCAAAGCCCTTAGAGACAAATATGGCTTATACCAGCAACTCTGCTGTGGGTGCAAATACACCTATGAAGAAGGCGAACGCCGTAAGCTCGAAAAGGGTTTATAAAAAACAAAAATCTACAGCAAAACCCCATTAGAATGAAAAAGACCGCCTATTTCTCGGTCTTTTTCTTTTTGAAGATGCTGAATACGCTTTTCTTTGGTTTATTCTCTTTCTTTGGTCCGTATGACGCAGCGACTTCTTCTTTCGCGGCCTTGTAATAACTCAAGGCAGAGAAGAGGTTGGTTTTGAGTTTCTTCTTTGTCTCCTCGTCATACTTCATCCAGCCTCTGATAAGCGTGAACGCTAAATCAACTTTGCCAAGGGCCATGACCTCATAAATGGTCTTTCTGTCTTTGGCCTGGAGGATGTCAAAGAGGCATTCGGTCATCATGGCAAGGTCGTCTTTGCTTAGAGATGCAAGCCAGTTGGTGAACATAGTCTGCTTGGTCTTTGAGGCGTTTGAATTCCTCTCAAGCTCAATAAGCTCACCGGTCTCATCATCAAGATCCCATTTGAATATACTGTGCTGGAAGAAAGATGCTTTCTCATTCGCGGATATGACTTTGTACGGAGAGACTTGGTTGAGGAGAAGTCCGATTAAGGATTCCCCTGGGATGACTTTATGGATTCTTGGGTTAAGTTTGTCGAGGGCTTTCTTACTAAAGACCTTTGGATCTTGGAATCCAGGACCGTCATGGCAATAGCAGCCTTTGAAGCGGAGGTAGTACCTGCGTTTCATCATAAGAGTCGCGTACATCGCGAGGTTGCCGCCTTTGCTGTGGCCGATGATGGTGAATGGGAAGAGACGGTGTTTGACGATCTTGGTGACGTATTCCCTCGCAAGCTTTTGGGAAGGAATCTCTTTCATGGTCGCGAGGTTGCAGTCTTCTTTCCAGCCGACAAGGCTTCCATCGGTGCCGCGGAAGACGATGTATCTCATCGGTCCTTTGCTAACGAATGTCATCGCCATGTACTGGATGCATCTATCGACGCTGAAGACGGATTCGATATGTCCGATCTTCAAAGAGGAGAAGCGGGGGCACTCGAGGATCTTGAGCCAGAACTCGCCATATCTCACTGGGTCGCTCGTTCCATGGGAAAGAAGTGTCTTGTCAGAAAGATCAGCGAATCTCGTAAGCTCAACGTATTCGTCTCCGCCAGATAACGCGGAGAAGCCATATTCGAATTTGAGGTAGCTTAACTGGGAAAAGACAAGGCTATCAGTCTCGGAGAAAGGCATCTCCTCGAAGCTCTTGCTTCCGAATTTATTCAAGTATCCAAAGATATCCATAGGCTACCCTCCAAACGACCTCCTAATTATTGTCCAAAAAGGGGAGTCGCCGTTAAAGAAATATGAAAAAAGGATGAAAGACGAGGGTCCCAAAAATCGTTTTTCGGCAAATAAAAATATGCAAATTTATGCACAGTGCACAAAGAAATGGTCAAATTTAGGCCATTTCGACACTTTTTTGTGCTGGTCTTGACGATTTTTGCAAAAGTGCCATAACCATCGAAAATATTTTTCATTTTTCTGTTGACTCACCCTCGCACGCAGGAATATACTCATACACGCTGACGCCAGCGATGAAGTGCGATGTTGCTGACACGCCGAATGCCGTTGTTAAGGCACTCGACTTAGTCAGGGAACTCGCATGGAGCTAGCAAAGCAAGCCTGAAGAAATAAGGAGGAAAATTCATGGCGAAACAGCAAGTACTGCGCATTCGTTTGCAGGCTTACGATCACAAGATTCTAGACGTCGCCGTCCAGAAGATCGTAGAAATAGCGAATCACTTCAATGTGAAAATCGTCGGTCCTGTCCCGCTCCCAACCGAGAAGCAGGTCTACACGATTCTCCGTGCTACCTTCAAGTACAAGGATAGCCGCGAGCAGTTCGAGATCAGAACTCACAAGAGATTAATCGACGTCGTCGGTCCAAACAAAGAGACCATCGATGCCATCAGGAAGCTTGATCTTCCAAACGGCGTCGACATCGATGTCACAGCGAAATAAGGAGGACTGAAGAATGAAATCCATCATCGGAAGAAAAATGGGCATGACTGAAGTCTTCGCCGCTGACGGAACTATGTATCCAGTTACCGTCATCGAAGTCCTTCCAAACGTCATCGTTGGCAAAAAGACCATTGAGAAAGATGGTTACGAAGCCCTCAAAGTTGGCTACGAAGATATCGCCGAACGCCGCCTCAACAAACCTGAGCTTGGCGTCTACAAGAAAGCCGGCGTCGCTGCCAAAGCTCACCTCTTCGAATTAAAGGGTGAGGAAATCTACGGAAAGAACGTTGGTGAGAACCTCACCGCCGATCTCTTCCAGGCTGGTGAAGTCGTTGACATCATCGGCACATCCAAAGGTCACGGTTACAGTGGCGTCATCAAGAGATACGGCGCTCACATCGGTCCAAAGGGTCACGGTTCCGGCTATCACCGCCAGATCGGTTCCCTTGCTAACAACGGCCGTGACAACAACCGCGTCATTCCAGGCAAGAGAATGAGCGGACACTGGGGTGATGAACAGACCACCCTTCTCAACGTCACTGTCATCGAAACCAGTGCTGAGAAGAATTACATCCTTGTTAAGGGTGGCATCCCAGGAGCCAAGAAAGGTCTCGTCATGATCAGAAGCGCGATCCTCAAGCAGTTCTCTAAGCCAGAGGTCAAGCCACTTGTTGATCATTCGAAGAAAGGAGAATAACAATGGCGGAAAAGAAAATCAGTTTGCCAGTCGTTAATCTCGCCGGCGAAAAAGTCGGAGACGTCAAACTCAGCGCCGAGGTATTCGGCATCACCGAGAAAAACGAACAAGCCATCCATGACGCCGTCGTCGCTCAAAGCGCCAACGCCCGTCAGGCTACTGCCAAAACCAAGAAGAGACACGAAGTCTCCGGTGGCGGCAAGAAGCCATATCGTCAAAAAGGTACCGGACGCGCCCGTGCGGGTAGCAGCCGCTCCCCAATCTGGGTTGGCGGTGGAACCGTCTTCGGACCAGATGGCAACCAGAACTACACCGTTTCTCAGAACAAGAAGGCTCACGCCCTTGCTATGAAGACCGTCCTCTCCCAGAAGGCTGCCAAAGGCCTCCTCGTCGTGGACAGCCTCAAACTCGCCAAGATCAGCACCAAAGCCATGGCCGAATCACTCAAGACCATCAAGGCTGAAGGCAAAGTTCTCTTGGTCGGAAGCGATGAGAAACTCGTCAAGAGCGCCACGAACATCGAAGCCCTCGAGGTCCGCGCCCTTAACAACATCAGCGTCTACGACATCCTTAACGCCAACACCATGGTGATTAGCGAAGCCGATGTCAAAGCGCTCGAAGGAGGACTTAAATAATGGCCGAAGAAAAGAAAGTCGCCGCCGAAAAGAAGACGGCTACCAAGAAAGCTCCTGCTAAGAAGGCTGCTCCTAAGAAAGAAGCTGCCCCAAAGGCTGAGGCCCCAAAAGCCGAGGCTAAGAAGGAAGCCCCAAAAGCTGCTAAGAAACCTATCGCTCTTCCAAATGAGCACGATTACAAAGTCATCTTGGAACCAGTCATCACCGAAAAGAGTATGGCTCTTCTCCAGAATGAGAACAAAGTGACCGTCAAGGTTGCTGATTGGAGCAACAAAGATGAGATCAAACTCAGCTTCCAGAGGCTCTATCAGGTCAAAGTCGTTGATATCAAGATCGTGAACGTCAACGCCAAGGAGAAATCCCGCGGTGGACGTTACAAAGGCTTCATCGGCGGCTACAAGAAAGCGATCGTCACCATCGCCGAAGGCGAGGCTGTCGACCTCTTCAAAGAGTAGGAAACACCCTTAAGACTTAATCCTTATATATAAATAAGAAAAATCTTAAAAAGAAAACCACTATAGGAGAAAAGAAATGGCAATCAAAGTTTACAAGCCTTATACCAAGAGCCGTCGCGCCATGCAGACCCTCTCGTATGAGGAAATCACCAAAGCCACTCCTGAAAAATCCCTTCTTCTCACCAAGAAACACACTGGTGGCAGAAACAATCAAGGAGTGATCACCTGCCGTCACCACGGCGGTGGCAACAAGAACCGTTACAGAATCGTCGATTTCCGTCGTAACAAAGACGAAATCCCAGGAACTGTCTCGGCGATCGAATACGATCCAAACCGTACCGCCTTCCTCGCCCTCATCACCTATGCTGATGGCGAAAAGCGTTACATCATCAGACCAAAAGACCTCAACGTCGGTGACAAGATCATCAGCGGCGAGGCCACCGATATCAAAAACGGCAACAACTTAGCTCTTAAGAACATCCCAGAAGGTACCTTCATCCACAACATCGAGCTTAAGCCAGGCAAAGGCGGACAGATGTGCCGCGCTGCCGGTTCCATGGCTCAGGTCCTTGGCGTCGATGGCAAATACACCATCCTTCGCCTTGCCTCTGGCGAAGTCAGAAAAGTCTTAAGCGTCTGCCGCGCTACAATCGGCATCGTCGGCAATGACGACTGGAACCTTGTCAACATCGGTAAGGCCGGTCGCAACCGCAACATGGGTATCCGTCCAACCGTCCGTGGTTCCGCGATGAACCCATGTGACCACCCTCACGGTGGTGGTGAAGGTAAGTGTCCTGTCGGACGCGATGCCCCACGCACCCCATGGGGAAAGAAAGCTATGGGCGTCAAGACCCGTCGCATCAAGAAAAACAGCACCCGCCTCATCATGAGACGTCGTAATGGTTAAGGAAAGGAGATCGAACACATGTCACGTTCTAGCAAAAAAGGCCCGTTCGTAGATGCTTACCTTCTCAAGAAGGTCGAGGATCTCGATAAAGCCGGCAAAAAAGAAGTCATCAAGACCTGGTCGAGACGTTCGACCATCTATCCTGCCTTCGTCGAGCACACCTTCGCCGTCTATAACGGCAAAGAGCACATCACCGTCTTCGTCACTGAGGACATGGTTGGCCACAAGCTCGGCGAATTCGCCCCAACTAGAAGATTCGAAGGCCATCACGGCAACAACGCCGGTGATCAGGCCAGCGGTAAGTAAGGAGTAAGCAACTATGGCAGAAACCAAAAAGAAAGCTACTGCGGAAGTCAAAGAAGAAGCCAAGGCTGAGAAGAAACCAGCCGCCAAGAAGGCTCCTGCTAAGAAAGCCGCAGCCCCAAAGAAAGAAGCTGCTCCAGAAGCCGCTCCAAAGGCTGAAGAGAAGAAACCAGCCAAGAAGAAGGCTGAGGTCAAGGCCGAGCCAGTCAAGGCTAAGGTCACTGAGGCCCACGCCGTCGCCCGTGATGTCCGCGTCACCCCACGTAAGGTCCGTCTCGTTATGGATCTCGTCCGTGGCAAGAACGTCAATGAGGCCCTTGAGCTCCTCTTCCACGTCAACAAAGCTGCAAGCGACCCAGTCGCCAAGCTCATCAAGAGCGCAGCCGCCAATGCCACCAACAACTTCGGCATGGCCGGTGACAAACTCTATGTCGCCGAGATCCAGGCCAGCGATGGTGTCAGAATGAAACGTTTCGAACCACGCGGTAAGGGCGCAAGCTCCCCAATCATCAAGCGCACCAGCTTCATGAGAGTCACCGTGAAAGAAAGGTAAGGAGGAATATCAATGGGTCAGAAAGTTAACGCCGTCGGTCTTAGAATTGGTATCAACCGCGGCTGGGAAGCCAATTGGTATGCTTCCAAAAAAGACTACGCAACATTCCTTGGTGAAGATATCGCCATCAGAAACTTCTTAGAGCCAAAACTCAAGGAAGCCCTTCTCAGCCATATCGACATCGCGCGTGTCAAAACCGATTCCGAATACAAAGTCACCGTCTCCCTCTACGTCGCCCGTCCAGGTGTCGTCATGGGACAAGATGGTGCCAACACCAAACTTCTCAACGATGGTCTTAAGAAGATCGTCAAGAGTGGCAACCCACATCTTGAAGTCGTTGAGGTCAAAAACCCAGACGTCGATGCTACCCTCATCGGCAAATGGATCGCTTCTGAGCTCGAGAACCGTCAGTCCTTCCGTAGCACCCAGAAGAAAGCCATCCAGCGTATGAGAAAAGCTGGCGCTTCCGGTTGCAGAACCCAGTGCCAAGGACGTCTTGGTGGAGCTGAAATCGCTCGTCGCGAAGGTTACAAAGAGGGCGTTGTTCCACTTGAGACCCTCCGTGCGGATATCGACTTCGCCGCTGTCAGCGCTGCTACCGCCTATGGCCGTATCGGCGTGAAGGTCTGGTGCTGCAGAGGCACCAACAAGGTTGGAATCGCCGCCGCTGAAGAGAAGAAAGCTCCAAAAGCAGAAGGAGGAAACAAGAATGCTCCAGCCAAGTAGAACTAAATACCGCCGCCCACATGGCCTCAGCTATGAGGGTGTCGCCACCAAAGGCAACACGGTCGCCTTCGGTGAATATGGCTTAGCCGCGTTGGAAGGAACCTACATCACCGACCACCAAATCGAAGCCGCCCGTATCGTCTTATCACGTTACACCGACCGTTCTGGCAAGGTCTGGATCAGAATCTTCCCACACCTCGCCTTCACCAAGAAGCCAGCCGAAGTCCGTATGGGTTCCGGTAAAGGTTCACCAGAAGGATGGGTCGCCGTCGTCAAAAAGAACAGAGTCATGTTCGAGATTGGCGGTGTCTCTGAAGAAGTCGCCATGAAGGCCCTTCGTCAGGCTTCCTTCAAACTTCCGATCAACTGCAAGATCGTTAAGAAAGGAGAATAAACATGGATATCAAAGAATTCCGCGAGTTATCTCCAAAAGAGTTAGACGAGAAGCTTGCTAGCCTCCGTCAGAAGCTCTTCGAGCTCTCCCGCCAAAGAGCGGTGGGACAGATCGAACACCCAGACGAAATCCACTATGTCCGTAAGGATATCGCCAAGGCCGAAACCGTGAAGCGTGAGAGAGCCCTCCACCTTCATGAGGCCAAATAAGAAAGGAGACCAATACCATGGAAGAAAGAAATAGAAGAACTTCTCTTCAAGGGGTTGTGACCGGAACCAAGATGGCCAAAACCATCATCGTCACCGTCAGCACCAAGCGTAATGATCCCCTTTACAAGAAGAGAGTCGGATACTCCAAGAAGTATTACGCTCACGACGAGAACGAGCAGGCCAAGCTCGGTGATGAAGTCACCATCATGGCTTGCCGCCCACTCTCCCGTCTTAAGAGATGGAGACTTGTCTCCATTGATAAAGCCGCTTTAGCCGGTGAGTCAGTCGAAGCCATCGAAGCCGCCCTCGAGAAGAAGGAAGGTTCCGATGAGATCGTTGCTGCCCCAGCCGAGGAAGCGAAAGCTGAATAAGGAGGAAACGGATAATGGTCCAGAATGAATCGAATCTCGTGGTCGCCGATAACAGCGGTGCCCGTATCGTCCGCATCTTCCGTCAGCTCGGCGGAGCCCGTATGAAGGTCTCCTCCATCGGTGACATCGTCCTCTGCGCCGTCAAGGACGCTGCCCCAAATGGAAAGGTCAAGAAGGGTCAAGTCGTCAAAGGCGTCATCGTCCGCACCAAGAGACAGGTCATCCGCAAGGATGGTTCCTCCATTGGCTTCGATGATAATGCCGTGGTCATCGTCGATGATGATCATAACCCACTCGGCACCCGTGTCTTCGGACCGGTCGCCCGTGAGCTTCGTGAAAAGGGATTCATGAAAATCATCTCCCTTGCCAGCGAGGTCTTGTAAGGAGAAGAGATATGAACATCAAAAAAGGTGATAAAGTCATCGTTCTCTCCGGTGATGACAAAGGCAAGCAGGGCACCGTTCAGAAGGTTTACCCAAAGCTTAACAAAGTCGTCGTCGAAGGCGTGAACGTCCACAAGAAACACAAGAAGCCAAACCAGAACGTCCAAGAAGGCTCAATCCTCGACATCTATGTCCCACTTGATGCCTCCAAGGTCGCTCTCATTGACCCAAAGACAAAGAAAGCCACCCGTGTTCACATGACCATGGAGAATGGCAAGAAGGTTCGCACCGCCAAGAGCGGAGCCAACCTCGATAAGTAAGGAAGGAGGACAAAACAATGGCAGAAGAAGAAAAGAAAGCTACCGCTAAGAAAACTACTACCGCTAAGAAAGCCTCCGCTCCTAAAGCCACTAAAGCTGCTGCTCCAAAAGCCGCTCCTGCTAAAGAAGCTGCTCCAAAAGCAGAAGCCCCAAAGGCCGAGGCCCCAAAAGCCAGCAAGAAACCAGCTGCTCCTGCAAAAGAGCTCAACCGTGTTCTTGCCAAATATAAGAACGAGGTTGTTCCAGCTCTTATCAAAGAGTTCGGCTACACCTCCATCATGCAAGCCCCACGCTTCGAGAAGATCGTCATCAACATCGGTGTTGGCGATGCCACCTCTAATGGTAAGGCCCTCGAAGACAGCGTCGCTGAATTGACCGCTATCGCTGGCCAGAAGCCAGTCATCACCAAAGCCAGAAAGTCCATCGCGAACTTCAAGCTCCGTGAAGGACAGGCCATTGGCACCAAAGTTACCCTTCGCGGCCAGAGAATGTACGAGTTCTACGATAAGCTCGTCTCCATCGCCCTCCCACGTGTCCGTGACTTCCGTGGCGTCTCCAAGAACGCCTTCGACGGTCATGGTAACTACACCCTTGGCGTCAAAGAGCAGCTCATCTTCCCAGAGATCGACTACGATAAGATCGCTAAGATCCGCGGCATGGACATCGTCATCGTCACTACCGCTCAAAGCGATGCCGAAGCCTTCAAGCTTCTTGAACTCCTCGGCATGCCATTCAAACGTTAAGGAGAACGAACATGGCCAAAACTAGTTTAATCGTCAGAGCGAGCCGCCCACAGAAATTCAGCACCCGCAACTACACCCGTTGCCAGCGCTGCGGCCGCCCACATGGTGTCCTCCGTAAATTCGGACTTTGCCGTATCTGCCTCAGGGAAATGGCCTACAAAGGCGAAATCCCAGGCATGAAGAAGGCTTCATGGTAATAAGGAAAGGAGATAAACAATGATTGCAGATCCAATTGCCGATATGCTCACTCGCATCAGAAACGCCAATGCGCTTCGTTACGAGAGTGTCTCCATGCCTTATAGCAAGGTCAAGGGAGAAATCGCCCGCATCCTTCTTGCCGAAGGTTACATCAGTTCCTTCGTTGCCGAAGGTGAAGGCGCGAGCAAAACCCTCACATTAACCCTTAAGTATGGCGCAAGCGGCGAACGCGTTATCACTAATCTCAAGAGAATTAGTAAACCAGGTCTTCGCGTGACCGTGGAATGCGAGAAGCTTCCAAAGGTCCTCAAAGGACTTGGCATCGCCATCATCAGCACCAGCAAAGGCATCCTCACTGACGCAGAAGCCCGTAAAGAGCACGTCGGTGGCGAAGTTCTCTGCT
>JAFXLR010000058.1 GCA_017531065.1 Bacilli bacterium | reverse complement strand
GTTGTTCCTTAGAGAGGATGGTCGGACGATCACTCCGACGGTAAATAAAGAAATCCATCAGAACCCAGACAATCGAAGCTGGGCTTTTCTGCTTATGAGCTTCGAGAAAGGAAAAATCTAAAATGAAAACTAGATCCAAAATGATTCTGGGCTTAGCCTCACTCCTCGGCGTCACCGCTGGTGCCACTGCCGTCTCCGGCTTTGCCTGGTTCGTCACCACCAAGACTGCCGAAGTTACTCTCACCAACATTGGCGTCTATAACAACAACCCATCTCTTTCTATGACTGTTAACAACTTCAGTGGTGTTACCAAAGCTAAAGAAGCTACCAACACTTTCGACCTTGTTGCCGATGTTGACACCACTAACGGTTATGAAACCAAAACCGGCGACGGTACAACGACAGAGTTCACCCTTAGCGGCGATCCAGCTGCTGGCGTTGAACCAAAAGCTTATATCGACAATGTCGAAGTCGAGGTTCTCAGTTATGATGCTGTGAATAAAAAAGTTACTCTCGCAGCCGCTCCTGCTAGCGGAAAAGAGGTCCGTTTTGTCTACTGCAACGGCGCTGCCTTAACCGATATCAGTTCCATTGATGGCGTTAACTTCTATGATCCAATTTGGCAAGCCGCTGGCGAAGGTATTTCTGCAACCAAGATTCCTCATGCCACCGCTGCTCAGTACATTTCCTTTGATATGATTTTCGCTGCGCCAGCCACTGGCAGTAGCGCTCTCAGCGTCTTCCTTGATCGTCCAACCATCAAGGCTGCCGTTGAAGGAACTCCTGCTGACGATGCCGCTGCCTCTGTCGCTCGCGTTGCGTTCTCCATTGGCGGTGAGAACAAGCTCACCCTTGCAAACAACGTGTCCAGCACTCACAACAAAGGTCTCTCTAAAGCCAAGGTTGAAGAAGGCACCCCTGATGCTAGTACCGTTGCTGGCGACTACACCATCTTAGATTATGCTGAAAATTGCGAGAACCTCTACGCCCCATCCCTTGTTGACTACAGCGTCTTAAGCTCCCAAATCGAAGATGCTGAGCATATGTTCCTCACCAAAGTTACAACCTCGAACGTCACCGTTCATGTCTCCATCTGGCTCGAAGGTACTTCTGGCGTCGATGCAAAGGCGACTACAGCGCCCCAATCGGTGGCGAAATCGCCGTCAAGCTTCCAATCGTTGCCTTCACCTCTGCCGCTTAATTAGAAGACGGTCACCCGAATTCAAAACCCCTAATGAAAATCAAGGAGAAATTAAAAATGACAAAAAAATCAAAAATGATTCTTGGCCTCGCTTCCTTGCTTGGCGTCTCAGCCGGTGCTTCCGCCGTTAGCGGCTTCGCCTGGTTCATCACCACCAAATCAGCCACTGTTAACATCAACAATATCGGTGTTTACAGCACAAGCAGCAACTTGAACGTCGTTCTCAAACAAGCCCTTAAGGGCTGCACCGATGATGCTGCTGCTCCTTCATCACAAAGTGACATCAACCTTGTTGGCGGAACTTCTGCTAAAACCGAAACCTTTAAGGCTACCGCCTCTCAGGCCACGCTCGCCCTCAAACACTATGCTAAGGAGATTACTAGCGTTTCCAAAAACGGCGAAGCTCTTACAGTGACCACCGATTACACCTGGACCGCTGGCACCACTGGAAAGACTATCACCTTAACCACTCCAGCCGCTGCAAACGACGAGTTTGAAGTCAGCTATGTTGCATATGCTGCCTTGACCGACGTTTCCTCTGCTGATGGCAAGACTTTCTACAAACCTGTCTGGACCGCTGCTGGCGCAGGCGTTACTGCTACTTCAATTACTGACGTCACCGATGCCGCTTCTGGCTATGTCTCATTCTCAATGACCCTCACCGCTGCCGGCACCGATAACCTTGACATTTATCTCAATCAGCCAACCATCACTGCGGTGAATACCTCAGATGCTCACGACACTGCCGCCGCCAACATTGCCCGCGTTTCCTTCATCGATAACAACGTCACGAAGTTGATTGTTCAGAAAGCGACCATCGGCGACACCAATAACAAAGGCATCGACAGCACTTTTGCTACGACAGCAAACGCTGCTCCATTATGGGATCTCAGCGCTCTTTCTACTGGCCCAAGCAACACCGTCTTTGCCAATTTAGACAACACTGACAAAGACACTTTATCCTCTGGCACTAAGACCGCCGCGGAGAACTATGTCACAACCGTTACCGGTGGCACCTCCAAAGACATCATCGTCAACATCTGGCTCGAAGGAACCAGTGGAAACCAGAGCGGAGACGCCAGTGGACAGTTTGCCACCGCTGCCAACCCAGAGAACGGCATGATCAACGTTAACCTCCCACTCATCGCCTTCAACGCCTAATCCACATCACTAACGATTTAGCCTTCCCTCACGGGAGGGCTTTTTCTTATGTCTCGCTGTTGCCTTCTTGGGGAGGGTTATCTCTTACTTCTCCCTTTGTGCTAGAAAAACACCTTTAGAAACAGGCCATATGAAGCATTTCTCTTTTCCTTAAGGAAAATAATCGTTTTCTTTTGTAACGTTGCTATATGAGGCGTTTATGAGTGTGATTTCTACTTGGGGTTATTTAGGCAAAAGAAAACCGGCCTTATTGACCGGTTGATTTCTTTTTGTTGTGAGGACTTATTTCTCTTCCTCAGCCTTCTTGGATTGATTCCTAATCTCAGCAAGGGCTTCTTCTCTTGCCTGTCTCTTAGCTTCTTCGAGGAGGTCGTTCTTCTCTTGATCGCTAAGCATCGATTCTCTCTTGGTCGCGTACATGATGAGGTAAACACCATCAACGACGAAGATAAGGAAGAGAGGGAGAACGATCGTTAAGGCGAAGAGAATTGAGTTGTTCTGAAGGGTACCGATGAATGGACCGTTGAGATCAAGGTTCTTCTGCTGGTTCGCATTAGGATCGATCGTGACCATGACCCAGATCGAGACAACGAGGCAGAAAATGATGACACATACCTCGATTGCGGCGATGATAATTAGGGCTTTTTTGCTGAGAGGTTTATTCATAAAACATTCCTTAAATCGACCCAAAAGGTCGGTGAATGGGCTTTTTTATAAGTTAATACTAGACCATATGTAGGAAAATCGCAAATATTTACGCATTTGAGCATATCATTATGCCTAATTGGATACTCTCCCTATAATGGTGTTATTCACAGGGCAAACATGAAAGATATCAACAAAAAGACAAAGTGCTGCTGCCACACCTGCTATATAGATGGGCAGGCTTTCTTATGTTGCGAAGACGAGGAAGTCAAAGCAAAGAAACAAAGAAAGAAAAAGAGCCCGGTCAAATAAAAGACCGGGTTTTCTTTTTTTCCCGGCCTAGTTCTTACTAACGTATTTCTTTATCGCTTCGAAGGTTTCTTCGGAAAGGTCGTGCTCGATCTTGCAAGCGTCCCTTAAGGCGATTTTCTCATCCACGCCCAACTGGATGAAGATCTTGCTAAGGATCTTATGCCTCTCATACATCTTCTCAGCGATCTCTCTTCCTTTTGGGGTGAGGATGAGTTGACCTTTTGGGCCTAGATCGACATAGCCACCGTTTTCAAGCTTCTTCATGGCGATGGAGACGCTTGGTTTGCTATAGGAAAAGCTTTTGGCGATATCGACCGCCCTGATGTCTTCGTTTCCTCTTTCTTCTTGAAGGATGAGGATTCGCTCGAGATAGTCTTCAGCGGATTCGTGGGTGATTGGCATCTTTCTTTTCCTCTTTGCTTGGTATTAGTTTGAGTTTACCCGACTAACTTGTCAAGGTGAGAACCCAAGGCATTTACGAACGCCAAATGGCTCTATTTGTTTAACTCGGAAAGGAATTTCCTCAGCAAAAACGCAAGGAAATACGGGAAAGTATAGAACCTTCCGTCAAAACCAATGTTTAATTTGGCCAGTTTGACGCCGTATTTGACGTCTTCGTAAACAGGTTTGGTGACAAGCTTGACCAAAGAAGAGGTTGGGCCATCGCTCGCCTTTACCTCCACCGGTATCAAATCGCTTTCTTTTCTAATGAAGAAGTCCATTTCCAAATGACCTTTCTCATCCTTGTAGAAGAAAAGGTCATAGCCTTCTTTGACGAGCATATCTCCAACGAAATTCTCGTAAATGGCTCCTTTGCCCACACCGAAATTCTGGTTGTTCCTCAAATCCTTCTGAGTTTCATCATCTAGGTTGGCGATTAAAAGCCCCGTGTCCATGAAATAGACGCGGAAATTGTTTGGGTTGTAATGCCCTTTGAGGGGAAGAGACGGTTCCAATAGACAATACGAGACATTGATTATTCCTGAGTTGACAAGCCAATCAAGCACACCGACATAGTCTTTGCTCCTCGCGTTTTTTTCGATCTTGGTGATGAAGAATTTTTTGTTCTCATTCCCTAGGAAAGAAGGTATTTTGCGATAAAAACCAAGTATCCTTCCTTTATCTAGACCACCTGCATATTTCGTGATGTCTTCCTCATAGTCTTTTGCTATCTGTTTCTGGAGGGCAAGTATCCCAGAGAAACTCTTTTGATCTACGAACTTCTTGACTATCTCAGGCATGCCACCCACGACCAAGTAATCTTTGAAAAGATCATTTAGCCTATCGAAATAAGCTTTCGGAAGAGGCTTTAAAGCTTTCATGTAGGAGTATATATCCTCGATTTGTTCTTCTTTGTAGCCGAACGCCCAGAGAAACTCCTCGAAATCTAAAGATTTCATTTCATAATCGGTCTTGTAGCCAACGGAATTTGATTCGATCTCCTGATAATTGATGCCCATCAGAGATCCAGAGCATATGACATCAAACCTTCCATCCAGCTTAAAAGATTTCAGCGCGGTAGCGGCCTTGGGAACGGCTTGTATCTCATCGAAGAAAATCAAGGTATCGCCGGATATGAATTCCACGTTCGAATCGATAAAGGAAATATTCTTCAGTATTCTTTCCACCTCGTAGCCTTCGTCAAAGATAGACCTGTACTCTTCTTGAAGAATAAAGTTGATCTCAATAAAACTTTTATAGTTCTTTTTCGCAAACTCTTCTATCGAGCGAGTTTTGCCGATTTGCCTTGCTCCTCTTACTATAAGCGGTTTTCGATCGGGGTCATTTTTCCAATCGGTCAAGAATGTGTCAATTTTTCTCTTCAATAATTCCATAATCTACCGCCTTCATTACGACTAAATAATACATTTTCCCAAGGTCATTTGCAAGTAATCAGTACATTTTCCCCATACAATATTAGGCTTATTTCAACATTTTCCCTTAGTTTCTAACACATGTTTTGCACATTTTCCCCAAGATGGAAGTCACAAAACGTGTCAATCCCAAAATAAAAAAGACCCACGCTATGGTCTTAGTGGGAAAAATACCGTGTAAAACAAGGTATTTTAATCTTTTTGTTCCTCTGGCTTTTCCTCGACGGGTGGTTCAGGTTTGACGTAGTTCTTCGGGCGCATAAGCAAAAAGACGAAGGTCATCGTTGTCGGCTCATACTTCCACTGCTTAAGCACCCAGCCGTCTTCGAAATACTGGTTCGCTTCCTTTAAAGCTCCAGCGTATTCCCTATTCCTCACGAAATAGTAATCGTATTCGATTTTCTTTCTTTTCGGTGCTGCCATATTCTTACTATAAATCAATCTCAAGGAGAACTGGGCAATGGTCGCTTCCTTTGATGTCAGAAAGGATCTTCGATTCTTTCACTTTCGGAAGGAGAGACTCACTGACGATGAAATAGTCGATTCTCCAGCCGATGTTCTTTTCTCTCGAATTGAAACGATATGACCACCAGGAATATTCGACATCATTTGGATGGAGATATCTAAAGGTGTCGACATAACCCTTTGAAAGGAGATTAGTGAACATGCTTCTTTCTTCATCAGTGAAGCCAGGGTTATGGTGATTGGAATCAGGGTTCTTTAAATCAATCTCGTTGTGGGCGACGTTCAAATCCCCTGTGTATACGATCGGTTTCTTCTTCTCAAGGTATGCGAAGT
>JAFXLR010000057.1 GCA_017531065.1 Bacilli bacterium | reverse complement strand
ATATATTACATATATACCTTTAAAAAATAAATACTTCCGCTCTCGATAAAGCCTGTCATCGGAGCATTTTCGCAAATGTAAACTCAGGCATATTAAAAACCCCCTTAGTTAATCCAAGGGGGTAGGTATCTTACTCAAAACCAAGGGGTTATTTGCCTTGTTTGGCAAAGAATTTCTTAAGTTCCTCAACCTTGTCGAGCTCTTCCCATGGGAGATGGAGTTCTTCTCTACCGAAAGCGCCATAGACAGTCGTATCAAGGTATTTGAAGGAAGGTTTGTTCAAGGAGAACTTCTGGATGATGGCTCCAGGTCTTGCATCAAAGACGGTCTTGATAGCCTCAAGGATGACATCATCGCTGTAACGGCTGGTCTTGAAGGTCGAGATATTGATGGAGACAGGCTCTGGGATGCCAATCGCATAAGCAAGCTGGACTTCCATTCTGTCAGCGGCTCCAGCAGCCACAAGGTTCTTGGCGATGTATCTCGCGTAATAGCAAGCGCTTCTATCAACCTTGCTTGGGTCTTTGCCAGAGAAGGCTCCGCCTCCGTGGTGTGCGCTTCCTCCATAAGTGTCAACAATGATCTTTCTACCAGTGAGTCCAGTATCTCCAGCAGGACCTCCGATGACGAATCTGCCGGTTGGGTTAATGAGGATCTTGAAGTCTTCATTGAGACCGAACTCTCTAGCGACTTCCTTCATGATCTTCTCAGAAACAAATTTACGGAACTCTTCCATGTTGGTTTCTGGGTCATTCTGGATGGACATGAGGATAGTATCAATACGCGGATGTCCATGGTCAGTGTAATCGATTGTGACCTGGGACTTCATGTCTGGTCTAGCGTGGGCGAAGGATCCGTTTTTTCTAAGCTCACTGGCCTTCTTGACTAGCGCGTGCGCGATAGAAATAGGAAGAGGCATATAGTTCTTGCTCTCGTTTGAGGCATATCCAAACATCATGCCTTGGTCGCCAGCGCCCATCTCTAAAAGGGAGCCACGGGAGACGCCCATATTGATATCTGGGCTCTGTTCTTGGACTTTGACATCGATTTTGCAGGTGTCGCAGCCAATGCCTTTTTCAGCGGATGTATAACCGATATCGCGAAGGACTTTTCTGGCGATTTTTTCGTAATCCGGGTGGAATTTGCTGGTGATTTCGCCTCCGATGAGGATGTATTCGCTTGTGGCGAAAACCTCACAGGCAACGTGGGAATTTGGGTCGCCAGCAAGGGTTGCATCGAGAATCGCGTCAGAGATCTGGTCGCAAACCTTATCAGGATGGCCTTCGCTCACGGATTCGCTCGTGAATAATATCTTTTCCATAATAACCTTTCGAGTAAAAAGCCTCCCACCAAGTGGAAGGCTCATTGTCCGTTCCTCTAGTATCGCTCCAGGGGTGGGCCCCGGCTAAGGACGAGCACTTACCTCTATAGAGGAGTTGCTAGCGCTTTTTCGCAGTCCTTTATAAGCGCTTCTTGATACTAGCTTTTCGCTCGGACCATATTATATATGAGTTAGCAAAAATGTGTTAGTCCCATGATAAAAGGCCCCGGGTTACGGGGCCTTCATTGTTTAATCCTTTAAGGATTTAAGGGCTTTCGAGAGTTGGTCTGGGCAAGAGGTTTCTCCCGTTCTGCTTCCATGGCATTTGATGCCTTCGAGAAGCGAGATGACCTCATCAATCTTTCTCCCTTCGCAAAGACGCGCCACGCCTTGCCTATTTCCTTGGCAGCCTCCAAGGGTCTCGACTTTGACGATCGTGTCTCCGTCAACGGTGATTATCATCTCACGAGCGCAGACGTCCGTGGGCTGGTAATGAATTGTCTTCATTATTTGACGATCGTTCCGTAGATGGTGCCGGAAGCCCAAGCGGCGTTGGCTTCGTCGGTATCGATATGCATCGCAAGAGCGTACTTCTCGCTGACACGGATGACGGTGTCGCCGAATATGGTCTCACGGCCGGTTCCAGAGATGAGGACACGGACGATTTCGCCATTCTTGACGCCGAACTTCTCAGCATCGGCTGGAGTCATATGGATGTGGCGTTTGGCAACGATAAGGCCTTCTTTGAGCTCGATTGCTTTGCCGTTTAATGGGTTGACGAGTTTGATTGGGGCGCTGCCAGCGATGTCTCCGCTTTCACGGACTGGAGCAGCGACCTTAAGGGTTCTGGCATCGGTTCCGCTGACTTCGACTTGGTTCTCTTTTCTTACTGGACCAAGGATAGAGACGTTCTTGAGCATGGATTCTTTGCCGGTCTTTGGATTGACTGGACCGACGATGTCAAGACGGGTGTTGCTGGCGAACTGGCCTGGCTGGGAAAGTGGGTTTCTGACTTCGAGTTCAGCGTGCTTTCCAGCAGCGATTTCCTCATCGCTAAGCATAAGATAATCAAGGGTTTCCTGAGTAACGTGGATATGCCTTGCGCTGGTTTCGACAATGAATTTTAATTCTTCCATTTTTTGTTTCTCCTCTTTTGGGCAACTAATTATAACTCTTGCGTAGCAAAGAAAAACAAAAAGCACTTCCTTTTTTACGTATAAACGACATACAATAGGCACGACAAAAAGGAGGTACAAACATGATCGAAGAGAAAAACGAAAATCAAGAGACCGAAGAGATCGAGAAGGTCGAACCGGAAAGCGAAGAAATAGAAACTCCGATCGACGAGGTTACCTCCGAGGAAATCACCCAGTCAAGATTCGGTCCAGAAGACCTTGAGGCTGCGATCAAAACCCGCGACAGAAAAGCCCTCATTGAGATTTTCGAAACCATTCCTGACGCCGATATCGCTGAAGCTGCCGAAGAGATCGACATCAAAGAGCTTATTGCCTTATTTAGAAACGCCAAGCCATCGCTTACGGCTCCTCTTTTCGCTGAATTAAGCCAAGACAAGAAAGAAGAGCTTGTCACCGCCATGAGCGACCGCGAACTTATCGCGATGATCAACGAGCAATCCGCCGATGACGTCGCCGATACCGTCGATGACATGCCTTCTAACCTTGCAAGACGTGTTCTCAAAGCCGCTAGCCCAGACATGAGGAAGGACATCAACCACCTTCTGAAGTATGAAGATGACACCGCCGGTGCCATCATGACCACCGAGTATCTCGAATGCAAAGATACCGCGACTGTCAAAGAGACCATCGAACTCGTCCGTACCAAAGGTAAGGATGCGGAAACCGTCTATACCATCTTCGTCAAAAACAAAGCACGTAAGTTCGTCGGAACCGTCGACTTAGATGACCTTATCTGGTCCGAAGAAGACCAAACCTTAGCGGAAATCATGAACAAAGACGCGCCATACTGCCACGTCAACACCGATAAGGAAGAAGTCGCTAACATGTTCCGTAAGTACGACCTTAACGCCATGGCCGTTCTCAACAAAGACGATTGCATCATCGGTATCGTTACCGTTGATGACGCCGTCGACGTCATGGACGAAGAGGCCACTGAAGACCTCGAAAAGATGAACGCCATCACGGCCTTAGAGGATTCTTACCTCGAGACCCATCCAGTCTCCATGATGAAGAAATGCGTCCCATGGATCATCGTTCTTTTGATCCTTGGCACCCTTTCCTCGATGATTCTTTCCATCTTCCAGGATCGACTTGCCGTCCTTCCTGTCTTAGCTGCCTTCATCCCAGTCCTCATGGACACTGGCGGAAACGCTGGCGGCCAGACCATCGCTCTTATGATCCGTGGTCTCGCTCTTAAAGAGTTCGAACCAAAAGAATTCTGGAAGATCCTTGGCCGAGAAGTCAGAAGCGCATTGCTCATCTCACTTGCTATCGCCGCCTTTGCCTTCCTTTGGTTCACGATGGAGCAATACACCGGCATCGTCCATAACACCCAAGCCGATATTGCCTGGTGTCTCGATAACGGAGTTACTTATACCGAAGCCCAATGGGGAACCGTTTGGAATGGCCAGGTTTGGAGCGCAGGCTACTTCGTCCAGGTCATCAAGATCTCTGGCATTGTCGCTGGAACCCTCTTCGTTACCACCATCGCGAGCAAAATCGTTGCTGTTTTGCTTCCTCTTGGAGCCGCTGCTCTCAAGAAAGACCCTGCAATCGTTTCCCAGCCTTTGCTTACGACCATCATCGATGGAACCTCGCTTCTCATCTACTTTGGCATCGCTGAATTACTAGTCCTTCAATTTATTTCATAAACTGATTGATAATAAAAACCGAGGTGAGTATAATTCACCTTGCCGCGGGAATGGCGGAATGGTAGACGCGTACGTTTGAGGGGCGTATGGGGCAACCCGTGTCAGTTCAAGTCTGATTTCCCGCACCAACTTAAAAAATGGTTCGACAGATCGTTGTCGAACTTTTTTCTTTTTAAGGATTTATAATAGTTTTGACAGGGATTTTTGAAGATAGACTATGAAACACATCGTTAT
>JAFXLR010000008.1 GCA_017531065.1 Bacilli bacterium | reverse complement strand
CTTTGAAAATAGCGACGGTTTCTTCGCTTTTTGCGATATTCAAACCGAAGGTCTCATGCCCTCCATCGAATTCGGTAGGGGCGATTCCGTATATCAAAGCGTTCTTTTTCTGAAGGAGGAGAATCGCTACTTTCTCAAAGTCCTCATAACAGGTGCAGGTGTTGTCCTTGTCGTAGACGAAGAGGATGAATTCCTTCTTGTCTTTGATGAGTGAAGAAAGCTCTGAATGGGTGATATTGACGAGGTGCTCCTCAACCTTCTCAGGAAGAGACCAGTCATATAGCTTTCCAAAGGTGAGATTAATGACTTCCTCTTCGCTCTTCCCACAAGAAGAAAGGAGGCTCAAAGACATCAAAATCGCGAATAGCAAAAAACGTTTTTTCATGTGCCTTATTTTAGCAAGAAAAGGACATTCAAAAAAAGCCCCATCCGAATCGCGTGTTTCTTTGCATAAAAATATGGTTGCGCGCACGCGCGAACCCAAAAAACCACCCCAAAAATGACCCCAAAAAACCCCTTCAAAAACCGAACCAGTTTTTTTGGGAAAAAAAGTGGCCAAAAATTTTCAAAAAAAATCAAAAAAATATTGACCCAAAAAATGCTAGGGAAACTTCGATAAGTCCCACAAAATGCCCACTTTTGAAATTTTCAAAAACCTTCACGAAAATTTTATCGAAAAATGTGTGAAAAATTTTGTTGTTTTTTGTGACCTTTTAATGCATTATTTTTCGCGTCAAGTTTCCTAGTCAAAAAATGACCTGGAATTACTGGCATTCGTTTACCTGTTTCTAAGAGGGTATGGAGGCACGAAAATGAACGCTGAGAACACAATCATTTCGTTAAAGAATGTCTGCAAGGTTTTCGACAAGTCTTTCACGGCTGTCGATGACTTCAATCTCGATATCAAACGCGGTGAGTTCGTCACCTTCCTTGGACCTTCCGGATGTGGTAAGACCACAACCCTTAGAATGATCGCTGGCTTTGATATGCCAACAAGCGGCCAGATTCTTCTCAATGGTCAGGATATTTCCCTCATCCCACCATACAAAAGACCAATCAACACCGTCTTCCAGCGTTACGCCCTCTTCACCCATCTCAATATCTATAAGAACATCGCTTTCGGCCTTCAGTATAAGAGGGTCGATGATTTAACCAAGCCTCTCAAGAACAAAGAAGGCAAACTTATGCTCGACGAGAACGGCAATCAGCTCTACGAAAAAAGGAAGCTCACCAAAGACGAGATCAGAGCGAAAGTTAAGTACGCCCTCAATCTTGTTGACCTTGAAGGCTTTGAAAAGAGAGCGGTCTCAACCCTCTCTGGCGGACAACAGCAAAGAATCGCCATCGCCCGTGCCATCGTCAATGAGCCAGAGATCCTTCTCCTCGATGAGCCTTTAGGCGCTCTCGACCTCAAGATGAGGAAGGAGATGCAGCTCGAGCTCAAAGCCATGCATAAGAAGCTTGGCATCACTTTCATCTATGTTACTCACGACCAGGAAGAAGCCCTCACCATGTCCGACACCATCGTCGTCATGTCTGATGGCGAAATCCAGCAAGTTGGCACCCCAAAAGAGATCTACGACGAGCCAAAGAACGCTTTCGTCGCTGACTTCATCGGTGAATCCTCCATCTTCACCGGCACCGTCCAGAAGGGGAACAAGATCAAATTCCTTGGCGCTTCCTTCGATAGCGACCCAGCCGACGAAGGCAAATTCGCCCTCAACGAGAAGGTTGACGTCGTCATCCGTCCAGAGGACGTCATCATCTCAGCCAAAGACAAAGGCACCGTCAATGCCAAGATCGTTTCCAAGATCTTCAAAGGCATGCATTACGAATACATCACGATGATTGGCAAAAACGAGATGATCGCCCAATCGACCAAGAACTTCGAAGAAGATAGCATCGTCGGTCTCTCCGTCGATCCAGAGAACATCCAGATCATGAAGAAGCCATTCACTTCCAACTACTACGATGGCCATCTTACCAAACACTGCCACGTCAGCTTTGCTGGCATCCACGCCAATTTCGATGTCCTTAAGCTCTTCCCAGGCTATCATCTTAGCGAAGAAGGCACCCTTATTAACGACAAGGGTGAAGAAAGGGATGTCGAGGGACTTCAGGTTTCCGTCGAAGTCGGTTTCGATGACCTTGAGCTTTCTGATGATCCAAACGCCTCTGACTTACACGGCGAGATCATCAACATGATTTATCTTGGCGACCATTACGAAGTAACCGTCTGGAATCAGGATGTCGATGAAGAATTCATCGTCAACACCCCAGACCTCTGGAATATCGGCGACAACGTCTCTCTTGTCATCAAAGAGGGTGGCGTCGAAGTCAAGCTCAAAGGTGGAAGGTAAGGGAAAATGGAAACTTCAACCAAATCCGGGTTTGATTCGATCATAAAAGTGTTCATCGTCCTTTCCACGGTTGTCTTTGGCCTCGCCATTGTACCTCTTCTGTGGATGGTTCCTATGACGATCCGCGTTTTCAAGAGAATTGATGAACGCGAAACGTTTGGGGTTGGCTTTTCAGTTTGTTGCTTACTTTTTGTGAGCGTTGTTGCTGGAATCGCAATGTTTTTAAGAGATTCTGAATACGGATACCCTGTCCGCACCGACAAAAAGAATTCACTTTCTCATCAACAACATTATGTAAGTGCAAAGAAAAAGACTGGCCTTGCGACCAAGAAGAAGACTCGCGAGACCCGCAAGTGGCTTTGCATGCCTTATGGCATCTTCCTCATCCTTTTCATCATCCTTCCTATCCTTCTCATCTTCTACTATGCCTTCTCGGATCCAACGACCGGGCTTATCACACTCAAGAACTTCAAGTCGGTCTTTGAGGGCGATAGCAGTGTGACGACCTTCAAAGTCATCGGCCAATCCTTAGGTGTTGCGGCCCTTACGACCGTCATCTGCATCCTCATCGCCTATCCAATCGCCTATATCCTCGCCAATTCGAAGTGGAACAAGAACATTGTCCTTGTTTATCTGTTCCTTCTCCCAATGTGGATCAACTTCGTCATCAGAACCATCGCCACGAAACAACTTCTCATCTTCTTTGGCCTCGATCCTGCCTTACATCCATGGGTTTGTTCCATCATCGGCATGGTCTATAACTACCTCCCATTCGCCATCCTCCCTCTCTATAACACGATGCTCAAACTCGATAAGAGCCAGATTGAGGCGGCCGCTGACCTTGGTGCTTCCCCAGTCCAGGTCTTCTTCAAGACCATCGTCCCAATGACGATCCCTGGCATCGTTTCAGCGGCTACGATGACCTTCATGCCGACGATGTCCTCTTACGTCATCACCGATGCCTTATCGGGACGCACCATCAAGCTCATCGGTGGCCAAATCGAGCATCAGTTCCTTCATTCCCAACTTAATGTTGGCAGCGTCTACGCCATCATCATGCTCGCCCTCATCGGACTTTCCGTCATCTTTGAGAATTTCTTCAGCGAGAAGAAGAAAGGAGCCAGGTAACAATGGAAAAAGAACTTGTTATGAATGCTCCTAACATGGAGATGGAAGAGACCAACCGTTCTCTTCAAAGAAAAGAGAAAAGGGAGAAAGCCAAGAAAGCAGTGGCCCTTACCTTTGTTTGGATCATGCTTCTCGTCATGTATCTCCCAATCATGTACCTCATCCTTTATAGCTTCACCGACGCTAACGTCATCGGTAAGTGGCAGGGGTTCAATCTCGATTGCTATAGTACCCTCTTCAACCCGAAAAACGCCTTTGCCCAGCAGATTTGGGAAGCCGCTTGGAACACCCTTTGGGTGGCCATCGTTGCCTCAACTCTCTCAACCGTCTTAGGAACCGCTGGCGCCATCGGCATGCATTTCCTTGGGAAGAAGTTCAAAGCCGTCTTCAATTTCGCTAACGAGATCCCGATCGTCAACGCTGAGATCGTCATGGCCCTCTCGCTTGTCATCCTCTTTGCCTGGCTTAAGCTCCCAACGAGCGCCTTCTCCCTCATCATCGGACATATGGTTCTCACGATCCCATTCGTCGTCATCAACGTCCAGCCAAAGCTTGAGCAGATGGACCCATCCCTCTACGAGGCTGCGATGGATCTTGGTGCAAGCAGAAGCGGCGCCCTCTTCAAAGTCATGATCCCAGATCTCCTTCCAGGCATCTTCTCGGGCTTCATGATTTCAATGACTCTCTCACTCGATGACTTTGTCATCACCGAATTCACCAAACCGTCGGAAGGTATGGATTTCCAGACCGTCTCGACCTACGTGCAAGGAACGCTTGCGAAAGGAGCCATCCCAATCCAGATCAGATCCTTCACGACCATCATCTTTGTACTCATCGTCGCGGTCATGATTGGCTACACGATAGTAAATAATCGCAAAGCGAAAAAAATCTAATTTTATAGGAGGAATTAGAAATGAAAAAAAGCGCACTCATCTTAGGCGTTTCCGCACTCATCAGCTTAGGCGGACTCGCTAGCTGCGGTGGCGATGACGGAGTCATCACCCTCACCGTCTACAACTGGGAAGACTACATCTACGAAGGTGTCGATGCCAAAGGCAACCCATTAGAGGATTCGACCATCCTTGCCTTCGAGAAAGCCTATGCCGAAAGCCACGATGGCCAGAAGATCAAAGTCAACTACAAGACCTTCGACACCAACGAGACCATGTACACCAAAATCAGTCAGAAACTCGTCAAGGCTGACCTCGTTTGCCCATCTGACTACATGATTCAGAAGATGCAAAGCGAAGGCATGCTCGAATCTTTAGGCTATGACAAAGCCAACAAGAAGTACACCGAAGGCCTTGATAACGTCACCGCCAATACTTCCCCATACATCAAAGAATTATTCGACAGCAACAACTTCAGCGATTTCGCCGTCCCATATTTCTGGGGAACCATGGGTTACACCTACAATCCTGAATACGTTTCTCAGGAACAGGTCTCTTCTTGGGATTTCCAGTGGAATCCAGGCAATGACCTCAAAGGCAATAGCCTCAAGAAGAAGATCACCATCAAAGACAGTGTCCGCGATACTTACTTCACCGCCGTCATGCACGTCTATAAAGACGAGACCATCACTCTTAAAGAGCAGCATGAAGCCGGCACCTTGACCGACAAGGCCTATAACGATGCCCTCTCTGAGATCTTCAATAGACATGACAGCGAGACCATCGCCAAAGTCAAAGCCGCTCTCTCTGAGCTCACTGGCAATGTCACCCTTGAGGTCGACGAAGGCAAGTCCGATATGGTTCTTGGCAACATCTATGCCAACTTAGCCTGGTCCGGTGACAGCGTCTTCTCGATGGATGAAGCCGAAGCCGCCAATAACCCAGTCACCCTTGCTTACGAGATCCCAGAAGAAGGTTCCAACGTCTGGTTCGATGGTTGGTGCATGCCAAAAGGCGCCAACGTCGAAGCCGCCAAAGCCTTCCTTGATTTCCTTGCCAAGCCAGAAGTGGCCGCCAAGAACATGGAAGCCGTCGGATATACTTCCGCCATCGCCGGTGAGGCCATTTGGGAAACCGTCAAAGATTGGTACGAAGCCGATCCAGAGGAATATAGCGAAGAGGAATGCGACGAATGTGACCTTTCTTACTTCTTCGAAGGAACCCTTCCAGAAGGCGAAGAGGCCAAGATCCTTATCCCAAGTGAGGAAAGAGGTCGTCAGTTCGACGCTCAGTACCCATCCGAAGAGGTCATCAACAGATGCGCGATCATGAAAGATTTCGGCGCTGAAGGCAATGCCGCTCTCTACAAGATGTGGAACGAATTCACCGCTTCCTTCTAAGAGACTTAAAACAATCATTAAAAAGACCGCTTGATTATCTATCAGGCGGTTTTCTTTTTGTGCTAAGATATCAAAGATATCAGTTCATATAGGAGAAAATATTTTTATGAGCAAGATGAGAATCGTCTATTTCCAAAGCGGTGGACCGACTGCCGTCATCAATTCTTCCCTTTGCGGTGTCGTGAGAGAAGCCAAGAAGCATCCAAACGAGATCGAAGCCCTTTATGGCTCCCTCTATGGTGTTGAAGGCCTCATCGATGACAATCTCGTCGATTTGTTCGCTGAGGATGAGAAGGATATCAACCTCCTTACCCAAACCCCAGGTCAGATCCTCCATTCTTCCCGCTACAAGCTTCCAAAGGATTTCAATGACCCAGTCTTTGGCAAAATCATGGAAACCCTCAAGAAACATAACATCAACGGTCTTCTCGTCAATGGCGGAAACGACTCCATGAATACCTGCATGAGACTTAGCCATCTTGCGAAAGAGAAAGGACTTGACCTCAAAGTCATGGGTGTCCCAAAGACTGTCGACAATGACCTTATGGGCACTGACTTCGCCCTTGGCTTCCCGAGTGCCGCCCTTTATGTCATGAACGCCCTCAAGTCCCTTATCCTTGATGTCCGTTCCTATAAGAAAGGCAAAGTCTTATTCGTCGAGATCATGGGTAGAGATACCGGCTGGCTTACCGCCAGTGCCGACGCTCTCCCAGAAGATTGCCGCCCAGACTTCATCCTTCTCCCAGAAGTCAAACTCGACCAGAAGAAGTTCTATGAGGATCTTAGCCGCGTCTATCTCCAAAAAGGATATGCGGTGGTGGCTTTAAGCGAAGGCATCGACATCGGTGTCCAAAGCGATGACATCGACGCGTTCGGCCACGCTCAGCTCGAAGGCGTTGCCTACGCTCTCCAATCCCGCGTCAAAGAAGATCTCCATCTCCCAACCCGCGTCACCGTGTTAAGCACCTCGATGCGTGCTTCCTCCATCCTTGCTTCAGAAGTCGATATTGAAGCCGCTATCGCCTGTGGCGAAGCTTGCGTCAAAGCCCTTCTCGAAGGTAAGAGTGGAATGATGGCTGTCCTCAAGAGAACCTCAAGCGCACCATACGCCTACAAAATCGAATTCGAACCATTCGAGATGGCCGCCGATGCGATCAGATACGTCCCAGAGGTTTTTTTG
>JAFXLR010000056.1 GCA_017531065.1 Bacilli bacterium | reverse complement strand
TTGGAACCTCTAGTAAGGCTTGAGATTCCATGATAGTTGTCTTCCAAGGTGCCTCTATACTCGCCTCCTAAGACGATGAGGCCGAGGATGTTCGTGGCACCTGGATCACGAGCACCTAATGTTTTTGGCATGAATTTGTGGATGTTTCTTCCACCGAAATTGTCTAAGACTTTGTCTAAGCCTTTGAGCAAGGAAGTTCCGCCCGAAACGACGAGAGGAAGGCTTGCGAATGGGGTTTTGTCGGTCATGCCCTGGGCCTTGGCCTGGTTATCGATCAAAGTGTTTATCGCGTTTTTGATGTAGGCGTTATACGAAGTGAAGAATTCAGAGATGAGGGTGTTGAGCTGCGTCTGGCTGATTGTCTTCTTATTCCCATCGACGTCTTTCTTGAAGATTGGGGAAGGATAAGCGAAGGTTCTTTCGTCATATCCGAATTTCTTCTTGAGTGTCTCCGCTTCTTCGAAAGAGATGTCGAAGGCTTTGGCGATCTTCTCAGTGAGATCATCTCCTCCAAGAGGGAAATAGAGACTTGCGAATGGGGAATTGTTTCCGATGAGGGAGACAGTTGTGAGATGGGCACCCATATCGAGATAGAAATAAGTGCTTGGGAGATTGCCTTCCGACTTGACCATCATGGCCGCGCACTGGGTGGCCACGCTTGAGTGGATGACACGAAGGCCTGCGCTTTGTGCGGATTGCACGTATGAGGAATAGATGGCCTCAGGAAGGGTGAAGATCTTAGCGAAAAGCGTCAGGTATTCGGCTCTTTCTCCAATAGGAGGGTTCGAATACTGCCTGCCATTTCCGATCACGAAAGCGTCAGGGACGATATCGACAAGATATGAGCCAGTAGGCACTCCATCACGCTTAAGCATGAGGGTGACGTTACTGATATCAAGTTGCTCAATCGTGTCACGGACGACGTTCGTTGTCTTGTCGTTTTGGAAGACCTGGAAGCCGATTGGCGGCACGACGAAATTGATTTCGGTTGGGTCGACTTTGAGCTTGAGTTCCTCGTCCTCGATCTTAAGATACGGGGCTAAGGCCTCGCCCAAAGCGATTGGGTTAGGGATCTGGCCGTCTTTGACGAAACCGGAGATAGGGAATTTCTTATAGTAAAGGACATGAGGGACTCTGCCTTCGCTATATCCAACGGCGAATTTGACGCTTGAGGAGCAAATCTCCAAAACTGCGGTGTTTTTGACGGTGCGTTCCATACTTGTATTCTAGTTTAGAATACCTGAAAGTTTTTCTCAATCTATAACGATAGGGAATTAGTAGTTTTATGGCAAAAAATTGGAAATCAGATTCCTTTGAGGCGGTAAATGTCAAATCTCGCGGCCTTCTCACTTACGAGATCGTAAAGAGAAAGGGCCTCCTTAAAAGTCTTTTTGGTCTCTTCTTCTTTTGCGACGATGAGCCACTTCGGCTCCTTTGTTTCGATGAAGGTGATGACTTCAGAGATGACCGTATCGTTATCAAGGGCCCACCAGGACTGGTTGGCGTAGAACCTCTCTTCGGAAATGACGTCTAAGCTAAGATACACGGCGCATGAGCAATCAAGGGCGAACACTTTGCCTCCATCCCTATCCTCTTCTGGGATGATCTCTTTGAGAGCGTCTTCGTCCATCTTGTTGAGGGAGTAGCTAAAATCACCGATCCCAGTCGTGTAATAAAGCGTTGGGGTAAGCGAGCCCAAAAGGATGGCTCCTAGAAGGAAAACGGAACCAAGAGAGGTCTTGATGATGAAACCCATCTTCTCTTTTGGGAAAGAACGAAGGAAGAAGATTAGCCAGATCGAAAGGAAAGAAAGACCGCAAAGGAGATAGGAAAGATATCTTCCGAGGAAGATGCAAGGAATGAAGATGCTTAAGGAAACGATAAAGAGGAAATTCTTGAAAGATGAGGCTGCGCCCCACTTTTTCTCAAGTCTTTCAAAGACGAAAGACAAAATGACGTGGATACCCGCCCCAATCCTAAAGAACACTTGATCAAGCGGGAAATCCTTCGTCCTTCCGATGTAGATAAAGTTCTCTAAGATGGTGGCCACCGCCATCTCTTTGAAATAACCTCCGCTCACGGCGATGATGGCAAAGATATCGCAAATAAGAAGGAAGATGAGGAAAGCCACAAGGACATTCATCCAGAAGAGTTTCATCTTGTGTTCTTTGAGGGCATAGACGAATAGCCAAATCACTCCCCCGTAAGCGTATATCGCATCTAGTGGTCTCGAATTGAGAGCCAAGGCCATCTCAATGCCGATAAAGATGGAGCCGACATAGAGATAATTTTCTTTGTCCTCCTTGATGGCCCGGATATAGAAATAGAGGTATGCGGTCGCAAAAGGAAGGAGCCAGATTCCGATCATATTTCCTCCTCCAATGAGGAGCCTTAATGTAGCGAAAAATCCGATAGCCACCGCTATTTCTAGACGAGACAAATCCATCTTCTCAAGAGCCTTGAACAATACGAAAAGAGCGATTCCCCCAAAAATAGTCTCAAGAATCAATAAGCCAAAGGTCTCACTGATTAAAAGGCCAAGGATATTGACCCCAAGGTGATAGAGTCCTTTGTGATCGAAGACATCTAAATATGGCCTTTTGCCAGCATGGATGGCTTTGGCGTCGTACATGAAAAGAACCCCATCGACCGAGAAAGAGTCCCCAT
>JAFXLR010000055.1 GCA_017531065.1 Bacilli bacterium | reverse complement strand
GCAAACCTTGATAACGAGGTCCGCTTGTCCATTCGCTCATATCGATTTCGTCATCAGGGGAGGACTCAATGGTTCTCTTGAAGAAATAGCTCACGACCTTTGGGGCGAAGTAGATGCCAAGAAGCATGACGAATCCATAGACGGAATAACCGCTTCTAAGGAACTGAGGGAAGAAAGACGACCAAACGCTGGTCTGAGCATTAAGCGCGGCATAGGTTTCGCTGAAATCGCAGGCGTAACTTAACCCGATATAGGCAAGAGGTAATAGGGCCAAAAGCTTAAGCGGTTTCTTCTTGTGCTCTATGAAATAGATAAATAATGCGTACATGAGAAGATCGGTGAACGCCTCAGCAGGCAAAACAAGCTCTGGTCTGATTGCCTGGATGATGATTTCGGCGACGCTGATACCCGCCCACATAAGAGCGAGTCTCAAGACGTAATTCAATCTGTCATGGGTCTTATTCAAACCTTCGGCCAAGAAGAAGATGAAGAGAGGGAACGCAAGCCTTCCGATGCATCTGAAAACAAAGCCGACGGTGTATGGGCTAGAGCCTAAAGCGAAGTATATTTCATTCGTCATCATAGCGCCGACATGATCGAGCGTCATGAAGACAATTGCGAGCAATTTAAGCGGGAATTGTTGGAGAAATTGAAATTTTTCTTTCATGTTATTGTTGCACGATCGCAACGATTAATAAGGATAAAACGTTATTCGTGACGTGGGCTAATGTCGAAGCGCCAAAACCCCATTTTTCATAAGCGAAGGCGAAGGCCAAACCGGCAAAGAGATAGGATGGGTAGGAGAGCCATTCGTTGAGACTGCCATAATCGTGGATGTGGATCAAACCGAAGATGGCAGCGGAGATGACGTAACCCATGATTCTGTTGACTCTTCTCGTGAAGTTGAAAAGGCCAACGCGGTAGGTGAGCTCTTCGCAGATAGGTCCAAGGAAACCTAAGAAGAGTATGCTGAGCGGCACATTGATCTTTGCGATGTTGTTAATGGCATCTTGGTTCTCGTTAATAGTGGCGCCGATCGCTCGCGAGATATTTCCCCAAACGATATCGAAGCCAAAGATGACGGCATAGACGATGAAACCCCAAAGGAAGTCAGGCTTGGTAAATGATTTGCAGAGCTTTGGAAGATAAATCGCGACTATGCCCATCATGATGATGAAGAGGGTTCCATAGACGGCATAGTTCAAAACCATGTTCGCATCGGAGGCAGGAAGGCTTCCATTAAGAACTATGTCTCTTAGAATCCGACTGATTATCTCAACGAGTCCTTTGAGGCCTAACCATCCGACAAAGAAAAGCGCAATCTCAATGAAGGGGTTCACAAAGGTGACTTCATTGAAAGGAAGGGCTCTCGAGTTCTCGAAAGGTTCTTTGCATTTTGGGCATTTTGGCTGCACCGCGTCGTATTTGTGACCACACTTCGGACAGACCTTGGTCGCGAATGGGTTATGAATATAAGTTTTGTTTTCAGTTTGTTCCATGTGTCCTATTTTAATTGAAAATTAACTCTTGTCTATTCCATAATAGAAATACCAAGCAGATAAGCGGAGGATTTTTTATGGGTTTCGACATAACTCAATTTACCAATACCATGAATATGGTCTTGTTAGGCGTTTTCATCGCCATCATCGCCATTCTCGTCATTTCTTTTTTACGCGGGCTTGGACGCGGATGGGCATATGGCACTTATCGCTTGGTTTTCATGGGACTCCTCATCGTCGGAGCCTTCGTTTCGCTTAAATATGTCGGCAGTGGCTTAGCCGATTTGAATCTTAATGATGTCGGCATTCCAAAGATGATAGGCCAAGAGGTCATCTCATTCCCTCTCGAGATGGGTGAGGACACAACCGTCGAGCTTTCCGCACCTTTGACGTCAATCAGAGAAACTGGCGTCAGTCTCATCACTCAGGCTCTTCAGGCCTATGGCATCGAAGCCGATCCAAACACAATTCTTAGTTTGGCGATGGCTGCCGTCTTATCCTTTGTCTGCATCATTCTCTTAATCGTCGAAGCCCTCGTCATCTGGATTGTCGGCGGTCTTCTTTGCACTCTCCTTTGGCATCTTCTCTTCAAGCACTTCCTCAGCACAAAGAACGAAGAAGGCGAAAAGGTCAAGAAACTCAAGATCATCTCCGCTTTCGAAGAAGTCGCCATCAGCCTTGCCATCATGGCGATGTTCTTCTCTCCTCTTACTTCCTTGGTCAACGTTGTCTCCAAAACTTATAGCAAACTCCCTAAGAGCGAGAACCACGCTGCGATGAGAGCGAACGACGAATTCTATGGCATCCTCACAGATGTGGTGGATACCTATGAGAATTCCCTCCTCTCCAAAACCTTCTTCAGCTGGTACACCGATCCTCAGACCGGTCTTACCTTCGATGCCGCTTTGATTGACTTCATCACCACGATCGATCTTGACGAAACCGGCGAGAAGAAAGTCAGCGTCATCAGAGAGCTCAAGAACGTCATCGAGGTTGCTGGTACTGCCCTCAACGATGGCATCTTCACCGAAGAGAATCTTAAGGATTTCAATTACGCAACCCTTCTTACTTCCGACCTCATCCCAACCGCCATCCGCGTCATCGGCAATTCCCCATTCATCCAAGCTGTCCTGCCATTTGGTCTCCAGTTTGCTTTGCACCTTCCAGAAATCGCTCAGTTTGTCATGACTGAAGAAGGCATCGACTTCGAACATTATGACCCAGCCGAGACCTTTGACGATCTCGCCACCCTTTGGGAAAGCGTCGCCAGCAGTGGAATCATCGACGATGTCGTTGATGAGAATGGCCAATTCGTCACTGAATCAGATGATATTGCCGAACTGTTCAAACCTGAATACACAGACATCTTTGATCACTTCTTCAAGATCTTCTCTCCAAGCGAGAAGAAGGTCTTAGATGACATCATCGCCTCCGCCCTCTACGTCATTGCTGTGAAAGAGTATGAAGACGAAGCTTACGCGGCTACATTGGATCCAAGTCAACCTGGTATGGATGAATCATTACCGTTCCATGTGAAAGACTTCCTCCCTGAACTCACCGATGAGGATCTCGAGAGAAGCGAAAGAGGATACCCAGTCGCCATTCCTCAGTCCATAAAGGAAATTGATTTCGGTTACGAATTGTCAGTGATTTTTGATTCTTTCTACCATCTTGTTACCGTTGATCCGGAACTCATCAAAGTCATTATTGATTCTGCTAAGAACATGGGAACCGAACATGTCCCAAGCAGCGATCCTTCAAGCAGCGTTCCTGCCAATGACAACGCTCAGAAGATGCTCAGAGATATCTTCACCGTCGTTCTTAGAAACAAAGACGAAATGGAACATTGGATCGATGGCAAAGAAGTCGAAGGTGGATCCGCCGACGACATTTGTTTGCTTGATTCGAATCTCATCACCAATTTCATGCCAACCTTAATCAAAACCATGGAAGACGGCATCAACGATGCCTTTAAGCCGGACGTAGATGACCCTGCCAACCCTTATGAAGGCATTGTGGATTTAAGCGATCTCATCACTGAACTTAAGAGTGAGCCAACGCAAGAAGCCAAGAAAGAAGCTATCAAGACTGAGGCCAAGGCCATCTTCGATGTCCTCAACCCATTGCTTGATTCGGAAGAAGGCAATGAGCTTATCCTTAACATGGATACGATGCCTGGCCTCTATTTTGACAAGAATGGCAGTTTCCTTGGCGCGAAAGAAGGCTTGCTCCACGCGATGGCGAGCAGCGTCAGAAAACTCGACAAATCGAAGGTCTTCACTAAAGCCCTCCCATCCATCATGTCGGAGTTCCTCGCTGGCGATGACAGCCCTCTCAAAGGTCTCTTTGGCGATGCTCTTGTCTTAGACACGGATCCAAAAGATGGCAGTGGCAACAGCATCGTTGGAAGCGAGTTTGCGAAACTCATCGACGTCCTTACCGATTGCCAAGACATCATTAACTTCGCCGGAAGCATGTCCGCTAACTCGAGCAATATGTCTGTCTTAGAAAAATCATTCAGCCACATGTGCTCGCTTGAAACCTCTAATCATGAGAAACAGCTTGTTAAACTTCTTGTCGGCTTTGCCGAGAACAAGATTCTTAACCCAGAAGTCGGTGGCAAGAAGAACACCAACTTCTATGGCCTCTTCAAGAATATCTTCCAAACGTTAGGCCTTGGCGGAGACGAACTTAACGCCACGATTGAAAGCATCATCTGCGATGACGGATTTGACGCCAATGGCGAAATCTCCAGCTTCGTCGACCTCATCGACTATATCTGCGACAAGGGACTCCTTGGTTCGTTACAGAACTTCTCCCTTGATTCCATGGCCGACATCAAGTTCGGTGAGCTCTTCGCGAAAGTCGATGGCAGCGAACTCCTTTCCTCCATCATTGGAACTATGATCGATAATGCGATCAGCAGTAACGACCTCTTCACCTATGTCAATGACGGCGGTGAGACGGTCGCCCTTTCCTTCAAGAACATCACCAATTGGACCGCTGAAGGCGAAGCGCTCGACACCATGACGAAATACGCTTCCCAGTTCGGTGACCTTTCCAATCTCGATCTTCAGTCAATCGACCCAGAGATGATGGAATCCATGTTCAATTACCTCGCCAATTCCCAGTTATTCGTCAAGACGAACGAGGATGGCACCTACAATTACAACTTCCCTAACTACATCGCTTCGAAGCTCATCGAAGCCTTCAAAGGCGCCAGCACTCTTGGAACCTATTTCGCTAACCTCACCGAAACCTATGAGGGCGCCGAATACAAAGTCGTGGCAGCTCCAGGTACTGAAAGCGAAGACTATAGCGACTTCAAAGCCCGCGTCGTCTCTCACTCAATCGAGAACGCCGCGACGATGGCTCCAATCCAAGCTGAGCAAGCCATATTCGCCGAGGAAGGCGCAATCTTTGGCCGTATCATCAGGAACGTGGCATCTAGTGGTGCCTTTAGCCTCATGGAGAATGGTGGAAGCGCTGACTTAAGCAAATTCAAAGTCGAATACTTCCGCGCCCTTCTCGAAGACATGTCCCAGTCTGTCCTCTTCGGAAAGACCGGTGTCCCAGCCGTCCTTAAGGTCGTTGTCGATACCCTTTCGACTTCAGTCGACACCTTCAAGAGCGCCAATATCATGTACGCCTACACCTGCAGCGATGCAGAGCGTTTAGAAGTTGCTGAGACGATTGCCGATATGCTTGCCATCATCGTCGATCCTGTTAGCGGTCTTCTTGGCCCATCTGGCTCAATCGACACAGCCGCTTTCAGCGATATCTCAAGCCTTGACGCCAATCACCTTATCTCGCCTCTCCTTAAAGAACTTGCTGACAGCGAAGTCTTTAGTACCCTCTCTACCTTCCAGCAGACCGTTGCTGGCATCACCGACAGCGCTTTCGACAACCAGATGAAGTTCGTCCTCAAACAGACTGGCTGGTATGGCAGCGATGAGAAAGCCGAGGCCATCTACCCAGTCATCAAAGAGATGGTCCAGGTTAGCGGTGGATGGGATAACGAAATCGACCACTTCGTCGAGATCGTCGATGACCTCCACGTCATGGGCATCAACCTTGATACCTCATTCGACTTCAATGCTTACTTCCAGGAAGCGAGATTCGGCGAAGACATCCTTGCCGACCTCTTCATCGACATCAATGATTCCTGTCTCTTATACCCAGGCTTCCCAGAGAAACTTAACGACGCCTTATCTTCAGTCGATAGCTCTCTTGCAAGTTCTGGTCTTAACCTCAACGACGCGAACCTTTACTACAAAGGCAAAGAGACAATCGCTTTGACCACCTACGATTACGCTCCTGTCGGATATAGCGAGGACGAGTGCTACAACTTAGCTTCCGTCATCCATTATGGCAGTGCTCTTTCTGGCGGCATCGACATCAACGATTTGTCCGCTATCGCCGATGAGGATATCGATGACATCACCGACCTCCTTGCCACCTTCGCTAAGAGCCACATCTTCAATAGCAAGAAGAGCGGTTCCTCCGAAACCGTCTTCCAGCAATTCATTGCCAAGATCCTCACCACCAACGATCAGGTTGAGGAATACATGTTCAGCGTCGATTCTCCAAAAGACGCTGCAAATTCCGCTTATTATACGAACGCCAACGCCAAAGCCAAGTACATCGCGGCGACCTATTACCCAGAGATTTCCGTCTTGGTTACGAACGCTAATGACCTTGATACCACGAACATCAATGGCATCGGCGTCAAGAACTCCATCAACACCCTTCTTAGGAACTTCACCGCCAACGCTTCGCTCATCAATGACCTTGAGCATACAAGCCTCTCTGATTTGGGAGATGGCGAGCTCGCTCAGATTCTCACCTTCCTCAACGATTGCGATTGGACCTATGACGCTGTTCCAAATGCCATCACCAAAGCCCTCACCGAGGTTTCTCTCGACGATATTAAGCTCACCCGTTCGAACCCATATTACTGCTATTTCTACGACATCACCTTTGATGAAGGCAGTGGCACTTTCGTCAAACCTGACTCGATGGATAGACTCGTTACCCCAGTCTTCACAAATCACTACGACAACGAAGAGATCCAGGGCATCGCTGACACAATCAGACTCATCAACAATGATCCATCCGCTCTTACCGAATTCGGAAACAAGACTAAGATCACCAAGGTCAGAAACATCCTTGATGGCCTTAATGAGTCCTATATCTTCAACAAAGATGGTGCCTGCTATGACCTCGAGGCTGATGACAATTTAGCCTTCACCAAGACCGACCTCAGCGTCTTCGAGCAAGCCATGTACAAAGTCTTCAAGGATTCGACCCTTGCTTCGCTTTCCTATAACGCCACAATCGATAACACTTACGCCGATAGTGACGCCAAGCTCTTAGCCAAGGTTAAGAATTACCCAGACGAGAAGTGGGACGATGAACTTGCCGCTCTCATCATCAATGACACCCAGGATGCCGGTCTTCTTTGCAAGGCCTTCGATTTAGGCATCATCAGCGGTTCGAGCGTCAGCGTTGACACCGACACTCTCGAAACCCTTGAACCAGCCGAGATCGGCGAGCTTCTTTACGCCATCAACGAAGTCGATATGATTCGCGAAATCATCCCAATTCAAGCGACCGACTTCCTTACCAACAAACTTCACTTCACCGATTACTCGACGACCACAATTGCCTACGAGCCAAACGCCTTAACCTTCGAAATCCCTGTCAAAACCCCTGTGAATTCGCTTAAGATCACCTATTCCGGTGCCTCTGCTCCAGTGGTTTCCTACTTAAAGGCTGGCTCAACCTATAGCGTTGTCCCAAGCGATGTGAGCGCAGGCGTCAAGCGTTATGACATCACTGACATCGTCCTTGGTGATTCGATCAGCGTCACCTGCGATGGCAACATCAGCAAAGTCGAACTCACCTTCGATACGAACGCCATTATCGGCATGAACAAAGAGAGACTCGACACCTACGTAGCCGCTACCGACACCCATAAGGGCGCCATCAATTCCTTCCTTGGTCTCGTTGAAAGACTTTGGGATGGCAGTGGATACATGGATCTTGGAGCGAACCCATCTGCAATCGCTGGACTCTTCTCCACTCCAGGTAACCTTACCGCTCTTACGAACTTCGCGAAGAATGGCGATTCCATTTACACGAAGGTCTATGACGCGACCAACAAGGAAGCCGAGAGCGGTGTCTACACCGGTGGCGATGTCGTTCTCTCGAACCTTCTCCACTTCAATAACGGCGGCACTGACGTCAACCTCGCCAAGTACCTTCCAAACTATGACGATGCTGATGCCACTAGCGTCTACAAAGATCTCTACACCATCTTCGTCGGAGCCAATCAGAACGCTTTGACTCTTGAAGAGATCAGCGATGTCACCCTCTGGCTTGATTCCAACGTCATGGATGTCGCTTACTTCTATGGCGTCTATGAAGGTGCTAAGTCATCCGCTTATGGCATGCTCGCTGTCTCTAATGGCATCGATAGCATCCCAGCCTCACCAAAAGGCACAAGCCTCACCCAGTACATCACCCTCAGCGCTTCTCACGAATGGAATTCCTTCGAGAGCAAGTTCAAGAGCGGCTTTGGAAGAGTCTTCTATGAAGATATGAAGGCTTACGCCAAAGGCAACCATCGCTTCAACAGCGGCAATAACCTTAGCGCCACCTCCTTCCGTCCAGCCGAGGACACTTATGAAGGCTTCATCGACCTCATGAAGAATTCCTTGATCCCTCTCATGAGCAACATCAAGTCCATGAGCGTCTCGAACAAACCTGCGTGCGCCACAACGATGAACGCCTTCTCCGGCTATAGCGCTTCGCCATACGCCGATGTCGTCGTCGCCTTCTATGAAGGAAGCATCTACGAGTGCCTACGTACCGCCGATGCGGCTCACTTCTTCACTCAGCCAACTGGCTACGCAACCCCATTTGGTGCCTCTGGTTACTTCGCGAACGCCGCCACAGTCTTCAGCGCTTAATGAACTACCCTTTCGCCAAACACATATATGAATTCGTGATCTTAGGATCTCGTTTCATCGGCCTCGTTATCCCTTTCGACGACGAAAAGGAAATCGGAGGCCTTTTGGCTAAGGTGAGGGAAGAATACCCTAAGGCCACGCATTACCCATATGCGGCAAGGCTCCTTCCTTTTGAAAGATGCAGCGACGAAGGCGAACCTGCTAGAAGCACAGGCCTTCCTCTCCTTGAGATTCTTCGAGGAAGAGAAGTGGACCACGTCCTCCTTGTCGTCGTCCGTTATTTCGGAGGAACGAAGCTTGGCTTAGGAAGACTAACAAGAACCTACCGCGACGTTGGTCTTAAAGCGGTGGAGGAAACAGATATGGCCGACCTCATTGAAGGATATGAAGCCACCCTCTCCATGGGATATAGCGACTATTCTTCCTTCGAGAAGGAGTGCCAACGCCTAAACGTAACTATCTCTGATGCCTCGTTTTTAGAGAAAATTTCTCTAAAGGTCTCTGGCGATGCTAAGATAGTTAAGCCTCTAGTTGAGAAGCATTTGAACCATATCGATATAGAAGACCAAAAAGAGTCCTTAGTGAAAAGGAGAAGACAAATATGATCAGTCCAAACGAATATGCCGAAAGAAGGCAAAGAGCCGTCAATTTGATGGAATCCCCAAGCGTCATGATCCTTTATAGCGGAGTCGAGAAAGTCTCTTCCGCCGATGAAGGATACCCTTTTGAGGTCAACCGCAATTTCTATTACCTCACTGGCATCGACCAGCCTGATAGCGTCCTCCTTCTCCTCAACAGCGAAGGCGAAATGAAGGAGTTCCTTTTCATTAGCCCATATGACGAAAGGAAAGAGAAGTGGTACGGAAAGAGACTTAAGAGCGACGAGGCTAGCGCGATTAGCGGAATCAGCAACGTCATGACTAACCTTTCTCTCCAAGCCAAACTTGAGCTCATCCTTGGCGAAGACGCCTATGGCGAGATCAAACGCGTCTATCTCGACCTCGACCGCGAAATCAAAATCGCCGATGACACCGATACAAGAGAGATGAAGCGCGTCATCGAGAACACCTATAGCGACGTCATCGTTAACGATGCTTTCCCTCTTATCACCACTTTGCGTCTAAGAAAGAGCGCTCGTGAAATCGACGAACTTAGAGAAGCCATCAGGGTCACTAGACTTGGCATCTATTCCATCTGGGCCAATATGAAAGATGGCAAGAAAGAGTATGAATTAGCCGACGTCTTCCATCACACGATCAACGATGAGTCCGGTTATCAAGGCACTGCCTTCAACACCATCATGGCCGCTGGAAGAAATGCCGCCATCCTCCATTACCCAAACCCACAAGGGCAGATGAAGGACGGAGACCTCTTGCTCTGCGACCTTGGCTCCAGACATAACTATTACTGCGCCGACGTCACTAGATGCGCCCCGGTAAACGGCAAGTTCAGCGATTACCAAAGACTCATCTATAGCATCGTCCTTGGCTGCAACAAGATGATTGCCTCAATCGCTAAGCCAGGCTTAACGATCGAAGAACTTCAAAACCGCACTGTCGAATATCTTGCCAGCGAATGCCTTAGATACGGCATCATCGAGAAGAAGGAAGACATCTCGAAGTATTACTTCCATGGTGTCAGCCACCTCATTGGCTTAGATACCCATGACCCATACAAAACGCCTCTCTCAACCGAATCGAAAAAGATCCCTCTTGAGCCAGGCATGGTCATCAGCGATGAGCCAGGCTTATATATCGCCGAGAAGAATATCGGCATCCGTATCGAAGACGATTTGCTCATCACGAGAACGGGTTGCGAAGTCCTCACCAAAGACATCGTCAAAGAGATCGATGACATTGAGGCGAGACTTGCTTCCTTAAAGAGATAAAACAAACAAAATCCACAGCAAAACCGCCGTGGATTTTTTCTTTTCGCCTAATTCTTTCAATCTCTTCTACGCGCTCGCACAAAGGGATATAATTTAAGCATGGAAAAATACATAATCGCTATCGACCAAGGCACGACCTCGACTCGCGCCATTCTAATCTCCAACAAAGGCGAAGAACTTGAGATGGCCCAGCGCCCTCTTGATTGCCTCTATCCAGAGCCTGGATGGGTTGAACAAGACCCTGACCAACTCTGGGTCAGCGCCGTTGACGTCATCAACGAGCTCATGATCAAAGCCAACATCACCTACGAACAAGTAGCGGGCTTTGGCATCACCAACCAACGTGAGACGACAATCGTCTGGGATAAGAACACCGGCAAAGCCATCTATCCTGCGATCGTCTGGCAATCAAGGCAAACCCAGCCTATCTGCCAACGCTACATGGACAAAGATGAGCTTATCCGTT
>JAFXLR010000054.1 GCA_017531065.1 Bacilli bacterium | reverse complement strand
GTTATACTAAATCACCCAAGCACAAACTTGGGATTGTTCTAATAGTTGGGGTCGTTCCGGTTTTGACGGGGGATTGATCTGGCCTGGATTGCAGTGGTCTGATAAACCTTAAGATCAAAAACCAATAACTGACAACAGTTATATCCATGCGAATCGCGCTATGCGCGCTTCGTACGCTTGCGCTTAATCAGTAACCTGAGGGTTTCCTGGCATAGATCCAGGAGCAGCGTGTCCTTCGCTTGATTCGTGCCTCTCAAGCGTTTCGGGCATCATACAAAGGCAATAGCCACGTACCTTTGACTAGAGGGAAATGGTGAAATTCAATTGGTCTAGCTTTCCGCTCTTTGACTTCGTCATAGCGGTGAGTTAAATTCCGACGAAGCCTAAACTGTAGGCGTCCTCGTTGGAGATCCTTCGGACGCGAGTTCGACTCTCGCCGGCTCCACCAACCAATAAAATCCCAGGCTCGAGGCCTGGTTTTTTATATTCAACGAAAATGAATGTATTAATCTCCTACCACATAGTGGTAAGATTTTTTTTGTTATCTCAGGAGATTTATATGTCAAACCTCAAACAAAAATGGCTTTCGATGCCTAAAGAGCAGAGAGTCAACCTCATCGCAGGGGTCATTTTATGGCTTCTTGGACTTGCTTATGTCATCGTCATGAGTATTGTCACAATCATTTACGAAGGCAAAACAATCGCAACGTGCCTTAATCTTTCGGTCGCAATGACCGGTGGCTTCGACGATGTCTGGCCACGCATCCTCGGCAGCATCTACTACATCTGCCTTTGCATGGGCATTGCGAACGCGCTCAACCTCATCCTTCGCCTTCCAAAAAGAGTTTCCTCTAAAACCAAGACGACACTCAGCCTCTTAGCTTCCTTTGCTCGTTACGCAGGCCTTATCGTTTCAATCCTTCTTGTTATCGCCGTTTGGGGCGTTAACTCAACCGCGCTTCTTGTTAGCGCTGGTATCATCGCTCTTATCATTGGTCTTGGTGCCCAGTCACTTATCAGTGACATCATCGCTGGTATTAACATCGTCTTCGAAAGCGAATTCAAAGTCGGCGATATCGTCGTCATCGATGACTATTACGGAACCGTTACCGAAATCGGTCTTACCACGACCAAGATTGTTGACCTTTCCGGCAACGTCAAAACCATCAACAACTCCCACATCACCACAGTCGTTAACCTCAGTGAGAACCCATCCCTCGCTTTAGCGGTAATCACCATCGACTACAACGAGAACCTTCCACGCGTTGAGGAAATAATCCGTTCGAACCTTAACGAGATCAAAGCCAACATCCCTCAGATGGTTGGTGATCCTGAATACCTTGGCGTCTCTGCCTTAAGCGCTTCGAGCGTCGATCTTAAGATTGCTTGTCACTGCGACGAGAAAGATAGATTCGCCGTCGAACGCGCCCTCAATAGAGAGCTCTATCTCCTTTTCGTCAACAACGGAGTCGACATCCCATTCAACCAGATCTCCCTTTCTTACCGCGATCCTTCCGAAAAGAGAGAAAACCCAAAATCTGCTGCAAAACCTGCACAGAATTCTGAAAACTAATACAATTTCCTGACATTTTATGGGCGACTATACCAACCGTTACTATGGAGGAATTAACAAGGAGTGCCAAATCCGCTCCAATACTTTTCATAGTCACGCAAACGCCCATCACGTCTCCATAGATACGAAAAAACTTGAGGAGCAGGAGACTCTCTCATCGGCGAGTTCAACCGCTGCTCAAACAGCAACTACCTCGGCTACGACAACGACTACCGCGGCTGCCTCTTCAACTGCTGCCGTCAGCACCAGCGCAGCTGTTGCCGGTGGAACTGCAGCAGCAGTGGCCACAGCTACAGTTGTGGTTGTCGCTTCAGCCATCTTTGTTCCATCCGTTAATGAGTTCAAATACGAGAGCACGGCCAATACCCTCTCCTATTCTTTCGAATTAAATTACAAGAACGCTGACTCTGCTGTCGTAGTTCTTGAAAATCGTCTCGAGAAATATGAGCAGTTCTTTGAGCTCGAATCCTATTTCCCTGAGGAAGAGATGGCAGATAACGATGAAGGCTTCTTTGCCTTTGAGGAAGGAAGATTCACCGACCTCACTCCGTCGACAACCTACCGTCTTTCCGTCTCGGTCATAGACGGAGACAATACCTACGACGTCTTCAGCGAAAGAGTTAAGACCAACGATATTCCAGCCTCTGACTTTGTTATCACTGCGGACTTCTCTCTTAACGAAGAGACCCAGTGTCTTGATGGAACGATCAGCATTGACGATCCGGGCCACTATTACAATGAAGGTTCGATCTATGCCGAAATCATCGACAACTATTCATCGTATCCTGAGATAACCGATGCAAGCGGCAACCCATTCGAAGACCATTACGATGAAGAGCGCGAGCAGCTTCGCAGGGTCTATGAGATCTCTGATTTAAGCGCGACCCAATCCTTCTATGTCGGCGGACTTGAAGGCGGCGATAATGGACTTACCTTAGCCATCTACGCGACAAGCACCTACGAAGGAGAACCTTCTTCGAAGCCATATTTCCAAAAGAACTATGCTTATAGCGCTCCTGTAACATATGTTACCTTCAACTTCTATAACGATGACGGCACCGTCCTTTGGGACACTCAAACCATCCCATATGGTGAACAGGTCTTCTACGCAGGCGAAACAAACCTCGATGAGGAAGCCGACAGAAGAAGCAGCGATACCAAGACCTACTTCTTAGGCTGGGCAAGCTCAGTCGGAGGAGAACCGTATGACGGTGAGATGTACGCCTTCGAAGACAGAGACTACTATGCTGTCTTTGGTGAAAAGATCTACACGGTTACCTTCCTCAATGAAGACGGCACCGAAGTATTAGCCACCCAGTATGCCTATTCTGGCGATGAGGTTTACTATCCTTACGACGATCCTCAGAAAGAACCAACGGAGACCATCCAATATATCTTCGTTGGATGGGACACCGTGCCTAATGGCACTCACGGATTACGTGAATTCCCATCCGTTACAGAAGACGCCTGGTATTACGCTTGCTTCATTGAAGAAGAGAGACTGTACACAGTCACGTTCTACGATGGTCAAAGCGCGATGTACTACTCCTCTACCACCTATGGTGAGACGTGGAGCATCGATGGAAGCGATGTCGGCAGCGAAGACTTCTGGAAAGAGCCTGACGCAAACGGCTGTTATGAGTTCGATCACTTCGAAGACGCTAATGGCAACACTATTGAGAGCAACCAGGAATTCACGATCACCGAAGACATGGACATTTACATGATCTTCACCATCTATGCCGAATCTGTTCACGTCATCTTTAAAAACTACGATGGGACCGTTCTCCAAGATGATTATCAGGAGGCGTCCGAAGGCTATGAAGGCATCTATTACCACGAAAACACTCCAGAAGCACCAGAACCTGAAGAGGAAGGCGGAATAATGGAATTCTATGGATGGCATTGCGAAGAAACAGGCACTGACATCTACTTTGAAGAGATGGATTCATTCCCAGCCGGTGACTATGCCGGAGGAACTCTAACCTTTACGGCGATATTCAACGAAGTGCATTAGCGGCTTTTGAATTTAAGCGGGATTTGCGGGGGTTATTTATTACAAAACCCCCTTTTTCTTTATTTTTTGGTTAACAGCAGTAAACTAAAGACGACGCCAAAGGAGTTTATCCATGGACGAAATACTCGAAGAAGAGAAGAAGCCTTCTCAACCTAAACGCACTGCTTTATTCATTGCTTCAACAATAGCCATCTTTGTTGTTGCTATTTTGTCGCTTTTAGTTTGGAGCATAAACTTCAAGGAGATAATCGATTCTGCGAACGAACAAGGTGACTTAGGCGGCGCTCTCGGAGCGGTTTTTGCCATCATCCTTCTTGCGTTGCCATTCTTAGGGGCGTCGGTCTTGATCGCGATTATCGGATGTGTCTTTGCTCCGCTGACGCTTGTTAAGCTGCGTAAGAGTTCTTCAAAGGCCTTTTCGATAGTTGGACTGGTTTATGGAATCGCTTTTATTGTTGCAGTCATAGTAACGGTTGTTCGAGTTGTTCTCTTTTTCGTGACCATTCAATAAAGCCTATATTCTTTAGTGGCCCGTCAGGGTCGCTTTTTGTTTGTTTATAAAGGCGACCGTCGTTTAGGATTTGCGATACAAAAACAAGAAATCCTTTTTGTGGCACATCCGTGACCGTCCTTCAATAAACTTAAGGTAATCGAATAGGAGTTATATCCATGGAAGAAACAATCCAACAAGAAGAGAAGATAGTTCCTTCTAAGCCTAAGAAAAAGCGCATCGTTTTGTTTGTGCTTGCCACCCTGGTCCTTGCCGTTTGCGTATATTGCATCCTCTTTATTTGGTCAATCAATTTCCAAGAGATTGTTCAGACCGTTAAAGATGGCAATCCTGCAGACGAAATGGCGGCCATCTTGGCCGTCCTCATGCTCTCGATTCCTTTCTTGGCAGCAGGCGCCATAAACGTCTTGCTAGCCTTGATCTTTGGCCCTCTTTGCTTAGGCATGCTTCGCAAGAGCTCAATCAAAGTATTTTCAATTCTTGGCATCCTTTATGGCATTGCTCTATTTGGAACAGCCATCGCATCGGTCGCTAGAATCGTCATGTACATCATGGGTGCAATGTAGAAGAAAAGAACTAAAACAGAGAAACGCACGGAAGCAAACACCGTGCGTTTTCTTTTTTAAATAAACTCCTTACAATTTATCCAAAAAATGAGATATTATGAAATAAAGGGAACATAGTTTAAAGCAGCGGTCACAGGAATTGGCCATATGTTTGATCCCTTGTTTTACGATACTTGGATAGATTGGAGGAGACCTATGGACATCAGTAAAATCGTTGGCCAAAAAGTTGTTACGGCCGACGGCTTAACCCTCACCATCACGAACCTAGACGGACAATACCTCCAACTGAGCAATGGGAAGCTCTACTCTTTTGAGCTTGCCTACAATAACGGATTCATCAAATTCAAAGACGCAGAGATGCAAAAAGAAGTGAAAGAGCACTTCGAAGACGAAAGCAAAAAGAAAGAAGAGAATCTCCTGAAGCAAAAAGAACTCGAAGAGAAGTTCCTCAAAGAGCAGATGGAGAAAAGAAAGAAGCGCCTTGAAGCGCAAGCCCCTCAGAAACCAGCGAAAAAGAACACGAAACGCGCTTAGTAGCGGAAGTGGTTAATTCATAAATATTTTTTCATCGTCGAGAGACGTTTTTTCTTCCACGTTCATATATATGAAGTGTATATTAATTTAGTATTCTAGAGGGCTTGATATATGGCTAAGATAGCGTTCGACTGTGACAAGTATTTAAAAGTTCAAAGAGAGAACATCCAAAAGAGAATCGCCTCCTTTGGTGACAAACTCTACCTTGAATTCGGTGGCAAACTCTTCGACGACTATCACGCCAGCAGAGTCCTTCCAGGGTTTAAGCCAGACACCAAGCTCCACATGCTTTTAGGCATGAAGAACAAGGTCGAAGTCGTCATCGTCGTCAACTCCAACGATATCAATACCAACAAAGTCAGAAATGACCTTGGAATCACCTATCAAGCCGAAGTCGAAAGACTTATTGAAGCCTACAACGAAGTTGAGCTCTATGTCAGCAGCGTCGTTTTCTCTTTCTATCAGCCTCTTCCACTCGTCGATGCCTTCATCACCAAACTCACTAACAGCGGAATGAAGGTCTACAAACATTACGAAATCAATGGCTATCCAAGCAACATCCCTGTCGTTTGCTCTGAGGAAGGCCTTGGAAGAAACGAATACATTGAGACGACTAGACCAATCATCGTCGTCACCGCTCCAGGCCCTGGAAGCGGAAAGATGGCAACCTGCCTCTCTCAGCTTTATCACGACAATAAGCGTGGTATCCGTGCTGGCTATGCCAAATACGAAAGCTTCCCAGTTTGGAACCTCCCATTAAAGCACCCAGTCAACCTTGCTTATGAGGCTGCAACCGCCGATCTTGAAGACGTTAACATGATTGACCCATATCACCTTGAGGCCTATGGCAAACAAGCCGTTAACTATAACCGCGATGTCGAGACCTTCCCTCTCCTCAAAGCCATTTTCGAGAAGATCTATGGCAAGAGCCCATACAATTCCCCAACCGATATGGGCGTCAACATGATTGGCTTTGCCATCAAGAACGAAGAAGCCGCTATCGAAGCCTCCAAAGCCGAAATCATCCGTAGGTATTACCAAGCCAAGAAGAACTGCTTCCTTGGCAAGTTCAAAGATGATGCCGTTATCAAAGAAGAGATGCTCATGAACACTCTTGGCATCAGCACAGCCGACCGTAAGGTCGTTGCCGCTTGCCTTAAGAAAGAGGAAATCACTGGTGTCCCATGCTGCGCTCTTGAACTTCCTAACAAGAAGATCGTCTGTGGTAAGAGATCCCCATTATTCGGTTCCTCTGCGGCAGTGCTTCTCAACGCCCTTAAGATTCTTGCCAAGATCGATGACAAGATCCCGCTTATCTCCCCGGAGGTCATTAAGCCTATCCAAGACCTTAAGGTCAATTCGCTTAACAACCACAACCCAAGGCTCCACGCCGAAGAGGTTCTCATCGCCCTTGCCATTCAGGCCAACAGTAACCCTCTTGCGAAGATCGCTCTCCAGCAGCTTCCAAAATTAAAAGGCTGCCAAGTCCATTCCTCAGTCATCCTTCAGGAAACCGACTTCAATACCTTTAAGAAACTTGGCATCGACGTCACCGAAGAAGCTGTCAGCAGAGCGCATCGTCTCTACACAAAATAACAACGAATTATAAAAAAGCCCCTGCAAATCGCGGGGCTTTTCTTTTTAAATGCCTTTAGTTCCGTGCTCGATTCTTGCTAAGGTTTCTTCACCTAAGAGAACCCTCACGATATTCGAAGCAAACTCAATCGTGTAATTCATTGAGCGGCCTGTGACAAGGTCTCCATCGATGACGGAACCTTTGTCCACCCAATTGCCGTTTCCTGTTTGGAAGCCAGGGAAGCAGACGTAATTCTTCCCGTCCAGATAGCCAAGCTCACCAAGGATAGATGGCGCAGCGCAGATCGCGTAATACTTCTTTCCTAAATCATGGAACTTCTTGATCATCTCTATAGCAGCAGGGGAGTTCTTGATGTTGTCGACTCCGACTTTACCACCAGGAAGAACGATGAAGTCATAATCTTCTGCCTTAATATCTTTAAGGAGAGCGAGAGCCTCAACCTTAAGGCCCATAGAACTCTTAACGAAAAGCGAGTCTGAGATTGAGACGTATGTGACTTCGATCTCGTGAGTCCTAGTTAATATGTCGTGCGTGGAAATGGCTTCGGTCTCTTCAAAGCCATCCGCTAAAAGCATTAGTCCTTTAATCATGGTTATTACCTCAATGAGGATTATAACAAAAAAGGAGCCGTTTTGATTCGGCTCCTTAGTGTTTCAAGAGAACTTATTTCTTGAGGTTGTAGAAGGCTTTCATGCCTGGGTATTCGGCGGTATCGCCAAGCTCTTCTTCAATGCGGAGGAGCTGGTTGTATTTGGCAATACGATCGGATCTGGACATGGAACCAGTCTTGATCTGGCCGGCGTTAAGAGCGACGACAAGGTCAGCGATGGTGGCGTCTTCGGTTTCACCAGAACGGTGGGAGACGACGCAGGTCCAGCCATTTCTCATGGCACGCTCGCAGGTATCAAGGGTTTCGGTTAAGGAACCAATCTGGTTGACCTTGACGAGGACGGAGTTGGAGCAACCCATCTCGATGCCCTTCTCAACATAGAGCTTGTTGGTGACGAAGAGGTCGTCGCCGACGAGCTGGACTTTGCTACCGAGCTTGGCGGTGAGTTTCTTCCAGCCTTCCCAGTCATTCTCGCTGAGGCCGTCTTCGACGGTGATGAGTGGGTACTTCTCAGCGAAGTGGGCGATGATTTCGATCATCTCATCGGTGGTCTTGGTGAAGTCAGCTTTGTTGACTTTGCCTTCTTTGGCGGCTTTCTCGTAGTGCTTCCAGAAGAAGTATTTGCCTTCTTCGTTGTAGAGCTCAGAGGAAGCAAGGTCCATACCAAGGAAGATATCCTTGCCTGGGACATAGCCAGCGGCTTTGATGGCTTCGACGAGGAGTTCAAGTGGCTCTTCGTTGTCGGCTTCTAAGCCATAAGGATCAGCCTTGTTGGCTTTGATAGCGGCTTCTTCTTCGGCGGTCTTGACGAGGTTTGGAGCGAATCCACCTTCATCACCGACGGAAGTGATGTCACCTTTCTTCTTAAGGATGTTCTTGAGAGCGGCGAAGACTTCAGCACCCATCTGGATGGCATCGTGGAAAGTCTTGGCACCGGCTGGCATGATCATGTATTCCTGGAATTCGACAGCGCTGTCAGCGTGCTTGCCGCCATTGATGACGTTCATCATTGGGACAGGAAGTTTCTTGGCGTTTGGTCCACCGATGTAACGGTAGAGTGGGACACCGAGGTAGTCAGCGGCGGCCTTTGCGCAAGCAAGGGACACACCAAGGATGGCGTTGGCACCAAGGTTCTTCTTGGTTTCGGTTCCATCGAGTTCGATCATGGTTCTGTCGATGAGGACCTGCTCCATGACGTTGATACCGATAAGTTTTGGGGCGATCTTCTCGTTGACGTTTTTAACGGCAGTGAGGACGCTCTTGCCACCGAAGTAGCTCTTATCGCCATCGCGAAGCTCTAAAGCTTCTCTTTCACCGGTGCTGGCGCCACTTGGGACGGCAGCTCTTCCGAAAGCGCCGCTTTCGGTAGTGACTTCAACTTCGACAGTTGGATTTCCACGGGAGTCAATGATTTGACGGGCGTGAATCGATTCAATGAACGGCATATAGGTTATTTTCTCCTTTTCAATTCACAATCTGCTTTTTCAAAGCAAGAAGAATTATAAAGCAAATGATTATCTTCCTCCACAATTATTGATTGTGGGCTTTTGAAAGCAAAACACCCATAATG
>JAFXLR010000053.1 GCA_017531065.1 Bacilli bacterium | reverse complement strand
TAAAGCGCTTAAAGACTTGAGGACCTTGAGGAAGGAAACATGGCTTCTCCAAAGGAGGAAGATGCCAAAGAGGAAGATGATTCCCTGGATGGTGAAAGACATCACATAGGTCGGATATGGGAGGAAGATGGCCACCATCAAAACGATGAGGGCGAATAACTTCGCTCTCGGATCCATCTTGTGGATGAAGGAGTTGTATGGGACGTAGCGGCCGATTGTCAAACTAGCCATGTTTGCACCTCTTGGCAATCGCTTTTGCTAAATCTTCGGTTGTCCTGATTGAGGACATATCTAAAACGATTCCGCGCTTTTTTAACCTAAGGGCGAAATCAAAAATATGTGGGTTTTGCAGTGAATATTCGGATAAATCGCGGCCAAAAAGCTGTGCCGGAGAGCATTGAGCCTCGACTCTTCCGTTTTCCATAACGACGACTTCGTCACAGTACGAAGCGACAAGGTCCATGTCATGGGTGACGAGAATGACGGTAGTTCCTTCTTCGTTGATTTTCTTGAAGAGGGACATCGTGTCTTTGGCGGCAGCAGGATCAAGGCCGGCGGTTGGCTCATCGACGACGAGGATCTTTGGTTCCATGGCGAGGATGCCAGCGATGGCAACCTTTCTCTTTTCACCGCCAGAGAGTTCGAATGGGGAACGCTCAAAGAAGGATTTCCCTAAGCCGACTTTCTCTAAAGCCCAATGAGCTTTCTCTTTGGCTTCTTCCTCTTTCATGCCGACGTTCTTAGGTCCAAAAGCGACATCCCTTTCAACCGTCTCTTCGAAGAGCTGATATTCAGGGAACTGGAAGACAAGACCAACGTGCTTACGAAGGCCTTTGATGTCCTTGGTTCTTTCTTTTTTGACACCGCTATTGATGAAGCCATCGATGTCGACGATGCCCGAAGTTGGATGGACCAAAGAATTGATATGCTGAACGAGGGTGCTCTTTCCACTGCCGGTCTTTCCGACAAGGGCGATGAACTTACCGCTCTCAAGATCGAGATTGATATCCTTTAACGCCTCGTATTCGAAAGGCGATTTTGGTGAGTATGTGAAGAATACTTTCTTAAACTTTACTGGCATAAGTATTCCTCTAATTTCTCAAGGGTGTCAACGTCGCTAGGAACATCCACTCCTTCTTTCTTTAAGTTATCGATGAGGGACATCAAGAATGGAGCGTCCAAATGGATCTCTTTGAGATCTTCGGTGTGAGCAAAGACCTCGCTTGGTTTTCCTTCTAAGACGAGCCTGCCCTTATTGAGGACGATGACGTAGTCAGCCCTCATGGCCTCTTCGATATCGTGGGTGATAGAAATGACCGACAAATCAGGGTTCTCTTCCCTTAAACCGAAGGTGATATCAAGGATATCCTTCTTGCCAACAGGGTCTAGCATCGATGTAGCTTCATCATAAATGATGAGCTCTGGTTTCATGGCAAGAACGCCAGCAATGGCGACTCTTTGCTTCTGACCGCCGGAAAGATTCTCTGGAGCGTGGTCCAAATATTTCTCCATCGAGACCTTGGTCGCGTATTCAAGGATGATGGCGTCCATCTTTTCAGACGGAACTTGTCTATTCTCTAATCCGAAAGCGATGTCATCTCTAACGGACGAACCGACGAATTGGTTATCTGGGTTTTGGAAAACGAGGCCCATCTTTTTGCGAAGGGCAGGGAGATTGGTTTTGTTGAGTTCTTCTCCGAAGAGGGTGACTTTTCCTTTTTTGTATGAGCAAAGGCCAGCGATGATTTTCGCTAAAGTGCTTTTGCCAGAGCCGTTATGGCCAACGATGGCGACATAGCTTCCTGAAGGCACGGAAAAAGAAAGGTCATGGAGAGCTTCTGAGTTCTCGCCTTGGTAGGTATAGGAGAGGTTTTTGACTTCGAGGATGTTTTTCATTTCTTTCTTTTTCTTATGACGATCTCATTCACGACGACCGTGACGATGAAGGCCACAAGAAGCGCTCCCCCGATAATCCAGAAGACGAATGGTTCCACGTCTTTGGCGGCAGCAAGCGGGAGCAAAACAGCTGCACCTAAAAAGATAAAGACAATCAACAATATGAAAAAACGATATGCAAAAGTACCTTTTTTCATTTTATTAACGGCTAACTTTGACGGTTGGTCCTTCGTAAAGGCGAACCTTCACGCCAGCCATCTCGAGAAGCTTTTTCGAGGCTTGGTAGATAGTGTCGCTTCCATGCTTGTCATCAAGATAGACGATTTCCTTGATGCCGGACTGAATGCAGGCTTTGGCGCATTCGTTGCATGGGAATAAGGTGACATAGAGGGTGCAGCCATTGAGATGGGCTGAATCCCTGGTGTTGAGGATGGCGTTAAGCTCGGCATGGCAAACATAGAGGTATTTGCTCTCAAGGCCTTCGCCATGTCCCCATGGGATGCATTCATCATCGACTCCGACAGGCATGCCATTGTAACCAATGGACACGACCTTGTGGGCCTTATCGACGATGCAGGCTCCGACTTGGGTGGATGGATCTTTGCTTCTTAAAGCGCTAAGTTGGGCAATGCCCATGAAGTACTCGTCCCAGCTGATGTAGTCTGTGCGGTGTTTCTCTTCCATAACAAATCTCCTATTCGGTCAATTAATGATAGCCATAGAACTCATAGAGTTCACGAAAAAAACGTAAAGCTAAGAAAAAAGAGCCAAATGGCTCATCTTTCTTAGACCCTGCGAGTAAGGAGAAGTCTGTATCCGACACCGTATACGGTATCGATTCTGAATCCCTTAATCTTGCTGAGTTTCTTTTTGATAACACCGACATGAACGTCAATGGTTCTCGTGTTGGCGCTGCTTGTCTCGAATTTCTGATCATCCCAGAGAAGAGATAAGAGTTCCTTTCTGGTGACTGCGGTTGGGTTGTGCTCATATAGGCAATAGAAGATTTTCCATTCGGCCTTCGTGAACGAGACTGTGCAACGGTAGCAAACCAATGTTCTATTTTCAGTATCACATGTAACGACCGATCCATCGGCGCGTGTAATTGGAATTAGAGCCACTTAGTCAAAACCTCCTAAAAATTGGGGCTTACAAATTATGGGGTTTAAAAAATTTTTTGCAAGGTAAAAACACCGAAAATGTAAAATATGTAAAATTTTGTCAAGAAAGCGCTTTAATGACTATTAGGCAAACGACGGCCAAAACCAAAATCACCGAGAAAAAAATTATCCATCCTATGTGGCTTTTCCTCTCTTTTTTAGGGTCATAACCTTCCTCAACTGGTTCATAAGCTGAAGTCGGATTCAGTCCTTTTTTATCGGTTTCGTCATTCATCTTTTTTAGAGTTCTCTAAGCGCAAATGAAGTTGCTTGTGATCAAAGACGAGCATCCAGTAAACACAGATGGAGCTGATGGTGACGTTAGCAGGTAATCCTAAGAAGATCATGAGGAAGAGATATTCGAAGGATGGACTGTATCCGGTGCCGAAAAGGAAATAGAAAAGGAAGAAGGCAAGACTCTTAAGAACGGTCATTACCAAAACTTCACAAATTAAGGAGATAAGAGCCGTTTCGTTTGGAGAAGGCATATCTGAGTATTCAAGGACATTCTGCTCAAAGCGTTTGTTCGTAAGAGTGACGCTGATGCAGCAAGCTATAGACACCAAAACCATGATTCCAAGAATAATGAACTTGGTGACCAAAACGTAATCGCCTTTGAAGACCTGACCACCAATGAAATCGGTGAGGAAAAGGACTGCGGCAAGGCCGCCCAAAATAACTCCCATGGAGATAAACACGGCAAATGGAGGTTTTAAAGATGAGCGGAATTTGCTGGTGATTTTTTCAAAAAACCACGGCAAAACACCAAGAATTCCATAAACGATTGTGATGAAGAAATTGTAGGCTCCGGTTGGAGCGATCATCGCTGGGATGAGGTCAGAAACCATGCCCACCAC
>JAFXLR010000007.1 GCA_017531065.1 Bacilli bacterium | reverse complement strand
TCATATACCGGAGTCCGTATCGCTTTGACCGTCGCAAAGGTCTCTGCGTTTGCTTTGAACGTTCCTCTCTATCTCGTCTCAAGCCTTGAAGCTTTGAAGGATGAGAATGAGCCATCAATCTGTCTTATGAACGCCAGAAGCAAGAGATCCTATATGGGCGTTTATGACAAAGAAAACATCATCCTCGAAGACAAAATCGCCGACAATTCCGCGGTGCTTTCATATATTAGCGAGCATCCAGAGTACAAAGTCTGTGGCGATGTTGCCTACCTTGGCTTAGAAGCAAAACCAACCAAGAACCTCGAGATTCTTGCGAGAAGCGACATTGAGAGAAACCTTGTAAAAGACCCTGTCGCTGCTAAGCCTGTTTACCTAAAGGACCTCTACTAGAATGAAGCCAATCGAGATTCACAAAAGCAAGGAAAGCGAGCTTCAGGCAATCGCAATGCTTGAGGCGGCTTGCTTCCATGATCCTTGGCCATTAGAGCAGGTCGTCTATGAATGGAAAGAGAACCCTACCGCCAATCTCTATAGCGCGGTGATCGATGATGAAGTGGTGGGCTACATCGACTTCTTCATCACCTTTGACAGCGCTTCAATTGCAAGGATCTGCGTGGCTAACGAATACCGTAGAAACGGCATCGCCAAAGCCCTCATCGACAAGATGGTTGAGGTTTGCAAGAAACAAGAAGAGCCAATCGACAATATCACTCTTGAAGTCAGAGAATCCAATGAAGCGGCTATCAAGCTCTACGAGAAAAATGGATTTGAATATATCACGAGAAAGAAAATGTATTATTCCGATGGTGAAGACGCCATTTACATGGTGAGGTGCATTATATGACGAGAATATTAGCAATCGAATCAAGCTGCGATGAGACCGCAGTCGCCATCACCGAAGATGGTAAGCTTCTTTGCAACGTCATCTCTTCCCAAGTCGCCGTCCATGCCAAGTATGGCGGAGTTATGCCAGAGATCGCCTCAAGGCTCCACTGCGAGAACATCGATGTTTGCCTCAAAGAGGCATTAGAGCAATCCGGCCTCAAGTTTGAGGATATGGACGCCATCGCCGTCACTAGAGGCCCAGGCCTAATTGGTTGCCTCCATGTTGGCTTACAAGCCGCCAAGACAATCGCTGCTTTGTATAACAAGCCACTCATCCCAGTTCATCATCTTTGCGGACACATCTACGCCAACGAATACGCCGGTGAATTCAAGTTCCCAATGCTTTGCGTGGTCGTTAGCGGTGGTAACACCGAGCTCGTCCTCATGAAAGATCATCTCGACTTTGAGATTATCGGCGAAACCAAAGACGATGCGGTCGGTGAGTGTTATGACAAGGTCGCTAGAGTCCTTGGCTTCCCTTATCCAGGCGGGCTCCCAATCGACCAGCATTCGAAACTTGGCAAGCATACCTATAACCTTCCAAAGCCTTTGGCCCATGAAGGCTCATATGATTTCTCCTACTCTGGCCTTAAGACCAGCGTCATCAATCTTGTGAATCAGCTCAAGATGAAGGGCGAGGAAATCAGAGTCGATGATATGGCGAAATCCTTCCAGGATGTCGCGATTGGAATGATCGTCGATAAGGCTATCAATGCGGCGAACGAATATAACGTCAAACAGGTTGTCCTTGCTGGAGGCGTCTCCGCGAATAGCTATCTCCGTGAGCAGATGGCTCTTCGTCTAAAGAACACCGACATTGAATTAATCATCCCGCCTCTTTGGTGCACGACGGATAACGCCGCGATGATCGCCAAGGTCGCTGAGAGGTTATACAAAGAGAAGCTATTCGCCCCACTTACCCTTGGGGTGGATCCAAACTGGAAGATCAGCGATTTCAGAAAATTTGAGTAGGATTTGCAGGGTATTTTGAACAAATTTGTTGCAATTAATTTAATTAATTGAATACTAGAAAGCGATAGAGGAGCTAAATATGCAGAAAAAAGCCATCAGCGTAAAACAGTTATACGCTATGCCAATCGATGAATTGGCAAAACTCGAAACAGTCACCGTCCAAGGATGGATCAGGGCTAACCGCAACAGCGGCAACGTCGGTTTCATTCACCTTCACGATGGAACTTGTTTCAAAAACATTCAGGTCGTCTATTCTGCTAATAGCCCTTTCTTTGCTGAAGTCTCTAAATACCCATTCGGCGCTGCCGTGAGATTCGAAGGCAAACCAGTTGCCACTCCAAATCTCCCTCAGCCATTTGAGATTCAGGCTACTTCCGCCGAACTCTTAGGCGATGTTGCCCCTGATTACCCTCTTCAGAAAAAGAAGACTTCATTCGAATTCCTTCGCGAAGAAGCTTATCTCCGTCCAAGGACCAACACCTTCGACGCTGTGTTCAGGGTCAGAAGCGTTCTTGCCATGGCCGTCCATACCTTCTTCCAGGAGAGAGGCTTCGTTTATGTCCACACTCCAGAGATTACTGGAAACGATGCCGAAGGAGCAGGTTCCGTCTTCACCGTCACCACTGACGCCAAAGACCCAATTAACGACTTCTATGGTCGTCGCGCTTCCTTGACTGTCTCCGGACAGCTCCACGTTGAAGCCTTCGCCCTTGCTTTCAAAGATGTTTACACCTTTGGTCCAACCTTCCGCGCCGAGAAATCAAACACCACCCGTCACGCCAGCGAATTCTGGATGATTGAGCCAGAGCTTGCTTTCGCTGATCTTGATGACGATATGGAATGCATCGAATCCTGCATCAAGTTCTGCATCAAGTATGTCCTTGAGCATTGCCCAGATGAGATGGATTTCTTCAACAAATGGATCGACAAAGGCGTTCTCGACAAACTCCACAAAGTCCTCCAAGCCGACTTCCGTAAGATGGAATATACCGAAGGTATCGCTCTCCTCCAGAAAGCCGTTGCCGAAGGTCATAAGTTCGCCAACAACAAGATTGAGTGGGGCATGGACTTACAGAGTGAGCACGAAAGATATCTCACCGAAGAAATCGTCGGCGGACCTGTCTTCTTATACAACTATCCAAAAGAGATCAAAGCCTTCTATATGAAAGAAAACGATGATGGAAAGACCGTTGCTGCGGTTGATCTTCTCGTTCCAGGAGAAGGCGAGATCGTCGGTGGTTCCCAGCGTGAGGAACGTTACGACGTTCTCAAAGCCAAGATGGACAAGATTGGCAACACCAATGGTCTTGAATGGTATCTCAACCTTAGAAAATATGGTGGCTGCGTCCATAGTGGTTTCGGAATCGGCTTCGACCGACTCCTTATGTACATCACCGGCATGGCCAACATCCGTGACACTGAACCTTACCCACGCACCTCGAATGCGTTAAAGTATTAAAGATGGATATGAACGTCAAAGCACCTCTCACACCAGAGGAGAAAAAACAAAAATCCAAGAATCGCATCTTCGGTTTGATGATCATCTTGGATGTTGTTTTGGCGTTGCTTATTATCTACGAGATCGTTGACTTATTCGTCTTCTGATTATTTCTTATCAGTACTTGATTGGGCGTCCTGAACTGGGGCGTCCTTTTTATCATTGAAGTAGTTGAAGTCCTCTAAGCTCTTCTCAAAGACGGTGTGGCTTCTTCTCTCGAGCATGATGGCGCGGGAAACATAAGCCTGGATGACGATGAGGTAATAGACGATGGCAGTGACCCAAAGAGGAACGAGGATGTAGGCTCCCCAGTATTCGGCAACGAAGTGTGGCTCGTTAAGAAGCGGTGGCCATCTACGGAGTAAGTTGAGTCCCCAGAACTCGGCATAGTTCTCTGGGTTAGCCCAATCCCAAGTGTAGAGAAGGCTTGAGAAGTGGCCGAAATAATCCTCTCCCCAGATTCCGCTGGCGAATGAATAGACAAGATACATAAGGAGAGAAACAGCCAAGATGATGAAAGGAGGGATGGCTTGCTTGAAGAAGAGTCTGTTGTTCTTCGCGATGCCATATTTCTTTAACTGCTCTGGCGTCGTT